>NZ_JAAKGN010000308.1:0-1822 GCF_011039295.1 Modestobacter sp. KNN46-3
CCAGGTCGTCGGCGTCCACGCCGTCCTCCCCTGGGGCGCCATCCGCTGAGCCCCGAGGGCGCCGTCGCTGACCCGAGGGGCCAAAGTCGCGACTTTGGCCCCTACTCGACTACCACAATGGCCATTCTGGTGGGCGGCGCTACCGGCCGGTGGTGCCGTCGGTGCACTCGCGCAGCAGGTCGGCGTGGCCGTTGTGCCGGGCGTACTCCTCGACCATGTGCAGGTACACCCAGCGCAACGACACCCGCTCGCCGTACCGGAGCCCGACGGCGACGTCGTCCAGCGACGTGTGTCCTGCGGCGACCGCTCGGCTGGCCTCGACCTCCGCGGTGAAGGCGGCCAGCTCGGCCGGGACGGCGGTGGTCGGGTCGTCGCCGTCGGCCCCGACCCCGTCGAACTCCGCGTCGTCCTCGTCGGCCCAATAGACCGTCGGCGCCTCACGCCCGGCGACGACCCGGGTGAACCAGTACCGCTCGACGTCGGTCATGTGCCGGAGCAGCCCGCGCAGGCTCAGACGCGAGGGCGGCACCGACCGCTCACCGAGCTGCTCCGGCGTCAGGCCGGCGCACTTCGTCAGCAGCGTCGCCCGGTGGAAGTCCAGCCAGGCCTCCACCGCAGCACGCTCGCCGTCGGTGGACGGCGGGTCGACCCGGATGGGCGCAGGTGCGGTCACCCGACCAGTCTGCCGGGCCCCGCGCCCTCCCCCGGGCGCCTGCCTCCGCGGTGAGGGGCCGAAGTCGCGACTTCGGCCCCACCCCCCACCAGAATGGCCATTCTGGTGGGTTCGGGGCTAGTCGCCGGTGGCGCCGTCGATGCGTTCGCGGAGCAGGTCGGCGTGGCCGTTGTGCCGGGCGTACTCCTCGATCATGTGCAGGTACACCCAGCGCAGCGAGACCGCCTCGCCACTGCGGCTGGTGCAGCCCCGGCTCAGGTCGTCCAGGGACCCGAACCCGTCCGCGATCTCCCGGCTGACCTGGCACTCCTCGGCGAACCGGGCGAACTCCCGGGCCACCGTGTCCGGCTCGTCGGCGTCCCGGCCCACGCCGTCGAAGTCCCCGTCCGGGTCGTCGGGCGCGCAGTACAGGTCCGGGGCGTCCTGGCCGGCCAGCACCCGGCGGAACCAGCCGCGCTCGACCTCGGTCATGTGCCGCACCAGCCCGCGGAGGCTGAGCGACGACGGCGGCACCGACCGCTCACCCAGCTGCTCGGGGGTGAGACCGGCGCACTTGGTCAGCAGCGTGCCCCGCTGGTACTCCAGCCAGGCCCGGACGGCGTCGCGCTCGCCGTCGAGGAAGGGCGGGTCCACGCGCACCGGCGCGTCCACGAAGTCGTCCATGACCGCAGATCATGGCGGGCCGGGCGCTACAGCAGGGACAACCCCAACCGTTCGCTGAGCAGGTGCAGCGCTGCCCGGCCGGCCCGCGAGTTGCCGGCGGCGTCCAGTGGCGGGGACCAGGCGCAGACGCCGAACCGGTTGGGCACGTCGCCCATCACCGCGCCGCCCACCCCGCTCTTGCACGGGAAGCCCACGTCGTAGGCGAACTGACCGGCCGCGTCATACGTGCCACAGGTCAGCATCACCGCGCTGACCCGCCGGGCCAGGGGCTCGGTCAGCACCCGGTCGCCGGTCCGTGGGTCCACCCCGTCGTGGGCCAGGAACCGGGCGGCCCGGGCCAGCTGCCGGGTGGTCACGGTCAACGCGCACGCCGTCCTCGGCCAGCGGCCGGGCCTCGGTGGCCACCTGGTCGAGGACGTCGGTGAGGTCGTCGGGCACGTCATCGGGGGTGGTGGACACCCTCGGACGGTGTCACGGCGCGCCCGG
>NZ_JAAKGN010000309.1:0-1821 GCF_011039295.1 Modestobacter sp. KNN46-3
CGGTCCCGGATCGCCGATCACGTGCTCGACCGGCAGGCCGAAGGACCGCTCGATCCGGCTCGGCAGATCGGCCCGCAGCCAGCGGGAGACCCCCCGGCGCAGGGTCGACACCACGACCTCGTCGGCCGCGAACCGGCGCAGCGCCAGGCGCACGGCCTGCAGCGGATCGGGGTCGCCGACCTCGCCGTCCGCGGGCGCGCCGAGACCGCGGATCTGCTCCAGCGTGTCGGTCAGGCGCTGGGCGGCCACGGCGCGTGCGGGGTCGGTCGACGTGCCGTTCCCGACGGCCGCCCGCTCCTGGTGGGCGACGGGCGTGGCGGGGACGACGACGTAGAACTGGTGCTCCCGGTCGGCCATCCGCTGCCGGATCGTCTCCAGCAGGCGGGGCCCGCCGAGGGTCTGGTTGGCCAGGACCAGGCAACGTCGCATCGTCTCTCCACCCGCCTCTCGATCGTGACCGCGTGGCTCGACGGTAGGGCGTCCCCCGGCGCGGAGGCGAGCCGCGCCCACGGGACGGCGCATCGAGTGACAGCACAGCGGGCTCCCCGGACCGGGGAAGCCCGCTCCACTGTCACTCGCCGTGCCGGGCGGGTGTCGGGCGGGCGGAACGGTGCACCGTCCTGGGCGCTCCGGTGTGAGGCCGACGGAACGCGACCTTGACCTGAGCGCCGCCACCGGGAAACGGCGCCCCCGCAGGCTCGCAGACGTGCCCGCCGCCGTCTCGTTGCCCACCCCCGGCCTCGGCACGCGCACCACCGCCACGCACTGCCCGTACTGCTCGCTGCAGTGCGGGGTGACGATGACCGCCGGCGACCGCCCGGCCACCCTCGTGCCCGCGGACTTCCCGACCAACCGCGGCGGTCTTTGCTCCAAGGGCTGGTCGGCCCCCGAGCTGCTGGACCACCCCGAGCGGCTCACCCGGCCGCTGGTGCGCGCCGATCCCACCGACCGGACCAGCCCGCTGGTGGAGAGCAGCTGGGAGGTCGCCCTCGACCGGGTGGTCGCGGCGATCCGGGCCACCCAGCGCGACCACGGCCGCGACGCGGTCGGCTGCTTCGGCGGCGGCGGGCTGACCAACGAGCAGGCCTACCAGTTCGGCAAGTTCGCCCGGGTGGCGCTGCGCACCAGCGCCATCGACTACAACGGCCGGTTCTGCATGTCCTCGGCGGCCGGTGCGGCGATCCGGGCGTTCGGGCTCGACCGCGGCCTGCCGTTCCCGCTGGCCGACATCGCCGAGGCCGACGTCGTCGTGCTGGTCGGCAGCAACCCGGCCGACACCATGCCCCCGGCCATGCAGTGGTTCGACGCCGGCCGGGCGCGCGGCGCCGAGCACATCGTGATCGACCCGCGCCGCACCAACACCGCCCGCAACGCCACGCTGCACCTGCAGCCGCTGCCGGCCACCGACCTGGCCCTGGCCAACGGGCTGCTGCACATCGCGCTGGCCGAGGGGCTGGTCGACGAGGCCTACGTCGCCGCGCGCACCACCGGTTTCGACGCCGTCCGGGCCGGGGTCGCCGACTACTGGCCCGACCGGGTGGAACGGCTCACCGGGGTGCCGGTGGAGCAGCTGCGCCGCACCGTCTTCGCCCTCGCCCGGGGACGGCGGTCGATCGTCCTCACCGCCCGGGGCGCCGAGCAGCACCGCAGCGGCGTCGACACCACCCAGGCCTGGATCAACCTGGCCCTGGCGCTCGGCCTGCCCGGTCGCGAGGGCAGCGGCTGGGGCACCGTCACCGGTCAGGGCCCGGCGCGTATACACCTCTTCGAGGCCAAGAGGCTAAGGCGCAGCTCGCAGTGCGGCCTCCGGTCGAGATAACA
>NZ_JAAKGN010000310.1:0-1784 GCF_011039295.1 Modestobacter sp. KNN46-3
CGTCGTCCCGGTGAGCACCGTGGCCGCCAGCGCCGCCAGCGCACCTGCCCGGACGACGTTGGCGGCGGCCATCGCGCGCTTGCGGTCGGTCCGGTCGACGAAGGCACCGGCCGGCAGGGCGAACAGCAGCCAGGGCAGGAAGGCCAGCGACGTCAGTGCCGCCACCGCGACCGGGTCGCGGGTGAGCGTCGCGGCCAGCAACGGCAGGGCGACCCGGTTCACCCCGTCGGCGAGGTTGGACGCGGCGCTGGCCGAGTAGAGCCGCCAGAACGCCGGACCGAGGGGCGAGGACACGACCGGCACCCTGCCAGTGCCGTCCGACAGCCGAGCGCCGCACCGCGGTCCGCCGAGTGACAGCCCAGTGGGGGACCCGCCCCGCCGGTCGCCCGCTGAGCTGTCACTCGGCGACGGGGGCCCGCGAGCGGCGGCTCATCCCGCAGGCGGACACGCGGTTCACCCCGCGGGACGACGACGGACGGCGCGACTCTGCCTAGGGTCGGCAGCATGGCCCGGTCGCTGCTCGAACGTGCGGCGACACGTCTCCGACAGCACCCCTTCGGCGTGGACCTCGCCCTCGCCTGCCTGGTCGCGCTGGTCACGGTCCCGGTGCCCGGGTTGTCCGGCTACAGCGAGTCGAGGCCGGAGGTGGCCCTCCTGCTGGGCCTGGCGCTGTGCGCGCCGCTGGCCTGGCGGCGCCGCCACCCGGTCCCCGCCGCCGCGGCGGTGGTGCTGGTCTGTCTGGTCCAGCTCGTCGTGCTCCCCGCCGAGCTGCTGCTCGCCGACGTCGCCGCCCCGATGATGGTCTACGCGCTGGCGGCCCACGGTCCCCGCTGGGCCGGCCGGGCCGGGCTGGGCGCCGGGTTGGTCGGCGCGGTGCTCGCCGCTGCCTCGTTCCACCGGGGTTCGTCGATCAGCCTCATCGTCAGCACGGCGGCCCTGCTCGGTGCGCTGGTCGTCGGCGCCTGGGCGCTGGGCGCGCTGCGCCGCCCGCGCGTGCAGGGCACGCAGCCGGCCCGGGTGCCCCCCGCTGCGGACCAGCCGCTGCTGGAGCGCGCGGCCGGGTGGCTGCGGGACCACCCGTTCGGCGTCGACGCCGTCCTCGCCGGCGTCGCGGTGCTCGTCCTGGTCAGCGCCTCCACGGACATCAACTACCCCGGGTCCACCCTCGCCGCGATCCCGCTGTCGCTGGCGCTGCTGGTCCCCCTGGCCTGGCGCCGCCGCCGACCGGTCCGTGCCGCCGCGGTCGTCATCGTCGCCAGCCTGCTCGAGCTCGTGCTCGTGCCGAGCTACTTCCTCCCCGCCAACATCGCCGCGCCGGTGATGGTCTATGCGCTGGCCGCCTACGCCCCCCGCTGGGCCAGTCGGGCCGGCCTGGTCGTCGGGCTGGTCGGTGCCGTGCTCGCCTCGGCCGTCTACTTCGGCGAGGGCACCTGGTTCGGCTTCGTCTTCGCCGCCGGCGTCATCGGCGTGCTCGTGGTGGCGTGCTGGGCGCTGGGCGATCTGCGCCGGGCACGGCTGCAGCAGGTCGCGGGCCTGGAGGAGCGCGCCCGGCTGCTGGAGCTGGAACGGGAGCAGGAGATGCGGCTGGCGGCGTCCACCGAACGGGCCCGGATCGCCCGGGAGATGCACGACGTCGTCGCCCACTCGCTGTCGGTGGTCATCGCCCAGGCCGACGGCGGCCGCTACGCCGGGCAGACCGACCCGGCGGCCGCGACCGGGGCCCTGGACGCGATCTCGGCCACCGGCCGGCAGGCGCTGACCGACATGCGCAAGCTGCTCGGGGT
>NZ_JAAKGN010000311.1:0-1756 GCF_011039295.1 Modestobacter sp. KNN46-3
GGGAGACGGCGCTGACCCGGACCGCGGACGGCGCCACCCTGGTGGTCAGCGGTTCGGCGTCGGAGGAGGAGCTGGCGACCCTGGCCGGCTCCCTGGAGCCGTACGCCCCCTAGTCCTGCCCGGTGGGGGCGGCGGCGGCCAGGCGTTCGCGGGCCCGGTCGAGCCAGTGCTGGCACAACTCGGCCAGCTGCTCGCCGCGCTCCCAGAGCGCCAGCGACTCCTCCAGGGTGAGGCCGCCGGCCTCCAGCCGGCGCACCACGTCGGCGAGCTCCTCGCGGGCCTGCTCGTAGGTCTGGGTCGGCTCGACGGCCTGCTCGGGCTGTTCGGTCACGGTTCCCCATCCTCCCCGGCGGGTGTGCGGTCGACCCGCACCGGTAGCCGGCCGCCGGCGACCCGCACCTGCAGCCGTTCGCCGTCGTCCACCCCGGCGGGGTCGCGGACCAGCGCGCCGTCGGCCCGCTGGACCACCGCGTAGCCGCGTTCCAGCGTCGCGGCGGGGGACAGCGCGGCGACCCGGGCACGGGCGTGCACGAGGTCGCGTTCGGCGCCCTCCACCCGGTGGGTCAGCGTGCGGGTGGCCCGGGTGCGCAGCGCGGTGACGTCGTCGGCGCGGCCGGCCAGCAGCCGCTGGGGATCGGCGAGCACCGGGCGGCTGCGCACCGACTCCAGCCAGCGTTCCTGCTGCTCCAGCCGGCTGCCCAGCAGGTGCCGGGCCCGGGCGCGCAGGCCCTCGACCAGGCGCGTCTGCTCGCCGATCTCCGGGACGACCCGGTGTGCGGCGTCGGTGGGGGTGGCGGCGCGGACGTCGGCCACGTGGTCGACCAGCGTGGTGTCGGTCTCGTGCCCGACGGCGGTGACGACGGGGGTGCGGCTGGCCGCGATCGCCCGCACCAGGCCCTCGTCGGAGAAGGGCAGCAGGTCCTCGACCGAGCCGCCGCCGCGGGCGATGACGATGACCTCCACCGTCGGATCGGCGTCCAGCCGCTGCAGCCCGGCGATCACGGACTCGGCCGCCGTCGGACCCTGGACGGCGCAGTTGTACATCGCGAAGCGGACCGCCGGCCAGCGTCGCCGGGCGGTGACCAGCACGTCGCGCTCAGCGGCGCTGTCCCGCCCGGTGATCACGCCGACGACGGCCGGGGCGAAGGGCAGCGGGCGCTTGCGGGCGACGTCGAACAGGCCCTCGGCCGCCAGCAGCCGGCGGATCCGCTCGATCCGGGCCAGCAGCTCGCCGAGGCCGACCGCCCGGATCTCGGTGGCGCGCAGCGAGAAGGACCCACGGGCGACGTAGTAGTCGGGTCGGGCGCGGACGACGACCCGCGCGCCCTCGGTGAGCTCCAGGCCCGGCCGGTCGGCGACGTCCCGGTGGCAGGTGACCGGCACCGAGAGGTCCGCTGCGGGGTCGCGCAGGGTGAGGAAGACGGTCGCTGCGTTGCCGCGCCGGGACAGCTGGGCGACCTGCCCCTCGACCCACACCTCGCCGAGCCGGCCGATCCACTCGGCGACCTTGCGCGCCACGGTGCGGACCGGCCAGGGCGACTCGGGGGAGGACGGGCTGGTCACCCGCCCGAGCCTGCCAGACGGGGGACCCGCTGCTCCCCGAGCCTGGCGAGCCCGGGTCGGGGTACCGCACCCCGCGCAGCAGCTCGCCGTCGGTGATGCCGGTGGCGACGAAGAAGACGTCGCCGCGCACCAGGTCGTCGATCACGAGCACCCTGTCCAGATCGTGGCCGGCGTCCAGGGCGCGCGGAACGGC
>NZ_JAAKGN010000312.1:0-1745 GCF_011039295.1 Modestobacter sp. KNN46-3
GCCGAGCGGGCCGAGGTGATCGACTCGTCCAGGCAGATCGGCGTGCGCACCGTGCGGGCCAGCTCGGCGTGGCCGAGCACGTCGTCCTCGTCCAGCGGCTGCTCGATCAGCAGCAGGTCGAAGGGGTCAAGCCGGGCCAGGTGCCGGGCGTCGGAGACGGCGTAGGCGGTGTTGGCGTCGACCTGCAGCGCCACGTCGCCGAAGCGCTCCCGGACGGCACGGACCGGCTCGACGTCCCAGCCCGGCTCGATCTTCAGCTTGATCCGCAGGTAGCCGGCCTCCAGGTAGCCGCCGACCGCGTCGAGCAGCTCCGGGATCGAGTCCATGATCCCGACCGAGACCCCGCAGGGCACCCGGTCCACGGCGGCGCCCAGGAACGAGCCGAAGGAGCGCCCGTCCGCGCGCAGCTCGGCGTCCAGCACCGCCGTCTCGATCGACGCCTTGGCCATCCAGTGCCCGGAGTAGGGGGCCAGCGCCCGGCCGACGGCGTTGGCGTCGAGGTCCGGGACGGCGGCGACGGCGGGGAGGAAGAACCGGCGCAGCACGTCGGCGACGCCGTCGACGTACTCGGCGGAGTAGCGCGGGTCCGGCAGCGCGGCGCACTCGCCCCAGCCCTCCGCCACGTCGGTCCGCGCCCGCACCAGCAGGATGTCGCGGGCGGTCTGACTGCCGAACGACGTGCGGAACGGTGCCACCAGCGGCATCCGGATCCGGCGCAGTTCCACGGCCTCGAGCTTCACGGTGTGGCCCTCCCGGCCTCAGGGGCGCCGGGCAGACCCGGGCCGTCGACGACGTACCAGCCCTCGCGGGCGAACCCCCGCACGCGAGCTCCTGCGGTCAGCGCACCGCCGAGGGTGGCGCGCACGGCGATGCGCCACTCCGCGGCCAGCGTGGCATCGCGGGCACGCAGTGTCTCGACGTCGGCCGGGACGGCGATCAGCGCGGGCACCCCCGGCGTCCCGGGCCGGGCCTCCGGGCGCCCGTCCGGCCCCACGGTCAGGACGGTGGCCGCGCCGGCGGCCAGCAGGGCGGGCAGGTCGACCTCCACCGGCTGGCCGGCGACCGCCCGCACCACCGCGGGGGCCTCCAGCGACCAGCAGGTGAGCAGCCGGTCGGACTGGTCGGAGGCGTTGATCGTGTCGGCCATCGGGCCGTAGAAGTCCGGCAGGTACTCCACGGGGGTGGCGGCCAGCCGGCCCAGGTTGAACCAGGCGTTGCGCCGGACGAGCGGGTCGAAGGTCCAGCTGATCCGGTCGAGGCCGTGCTGGAGTGCCCACGCCCGCTGGTGCAGCTTCAGCGCCCGGCCGACGCTGCGTCGCTGCGCCGACGGTGCGACGCCGGTGACGTGACTGTGCAGGGCGGTGCCCGACGGGGCCGCGAAGAAGGCCACGCAGGCCCCGACCAGCTGCCCGTCGGCGTACGCACCGAACAGCGGGTTGCCGGCCTTGGTCAGCGCCCGCATCAGCTCCACGGTCACTGGCGGGTTGTCCGGGGCGGGGTGCCAGATGGAGTCGAAGAGCGCCTGGACGGCCCGCAGGTCGGCCAGGTCGGTGAGCGCGGCGACCCGCACCCCCGAGGCGGCGGCGGCCTCCGCGGCGACGACCGAGGCTGCGCCGGCGCCGGCGCGGGCCGCACCCTGACCACCCGGCCCGGTGGCGGGCAGGGGCAGCGGGGTCCCGGCGATCAGGTCGGTCACACCGCCCATGGTCGGTGCGGTGGTCCCGCCCGGGCTTGGTGCGGGGTGC
>NZ_JAAKGN010000313.1:0-1704 GCF_011039295.1 Modestobacter sp. KNN46-3
GTGGCCGGTGCGGTCGAGGCGGCGGTCCGCGCCCGCACGGACGGCCAGGGCCTCCTGGTCGCCGCCAAGGACGGGCGGCTGCTGTGCATGCTCTCCTCGCCCGCCGCCGACGGCCGCGGCGGTGGCGGGATCGGCCCGCAGGAGCTGGCCGAGGTGGTGGGCCGGGCCGTTGCCCGGCTGACCCACCGCTCGTCGTGGCGGGTGGGGGTCGGGCGCCCGCACGCCGGGCCGCGCGGGGTGCTGCGCTCCTACCGGGAGGCCATCGACGCCCTGGACCTGGCGGCCCGGCTGGAGCTGCCGCAGCCCGTCGTCCACGCGCGTGACCTGCTGGTCTACCGGGTGCTGCTGCGCGACGAGACGGCGATGGCCGACCTGGTGCAGACCGTGCTCGGCCCGCTGGTGGACGCCCGGGGCGGGGCCGAGCCACTGGTGTGCACGCTGGCCGCCTACTTCGCCACCGGCGGGAACGCCGCGGCGACCGCCCGCGCCCTCCACCTGAGCGTGCGCGCGGTCAGCTACCGGATCGAGCGCGTGCACGCCCTCACCGGACACGACGCCACCGACCCGGCCGACCACCTGCCGTTGCTGGTCGCCGTGACCGGGGCCCGGATGCTCGGCTGGCCCCGCCGCCGGCTGGTCGTCGACTAATGGGGCTTACCGGGCCTTCCAGTTTCTGGCAGGTTCGGCTCCGGTAGCGGCCGGTGGGTCAGCACTCTCGTCGACTGGAACGCTTGGATTCCTAGCCTCAGATCGTGCGCCCACCGGTCGTGAGGGGGCGTGATCGCTGATGGGATGACGTGCCCCGGCCGTGAGCCGGTGAGCACTTGACCATTAGTCCGCTGGCTGTCTCCCTCCGCGCTGCCGACCGCAGTGAACCGACTGGAGGGGGCGGGATGCTGTTCGTTGGCGATGACTGGGCCGAGGACCACCATGACGTCGAGGTGCAAGACGATCAGGGGCGCCGACTGGGCCGGGCCCGGCTGCCCGAGGGCATCGCCGGGCTGACCCGGCTGCACGAGCTGATCGCCGAGCACCTGACCGACGACGACGTGGACCCCGAGACCGGGTTCGTCGCGCAGAGCGTGGTGATCGGGATCGAGACCGACCGTGGCACGTGGGTGTCTGCCCTCGTCGGGGCTGGCTATCAGGTGTTCCCGCTCAACCCGGTGCAGGTGGCCCGCTACCGGGAACGGCACGGCGCCTCCGGTGCCAAGTCCGACCGCGGTGACGCGCACGTGCTCGCCGAGATCGTCCGCCTCGATCGGGCTCACCACCGGCCGATGGCCGGGGACAGCCCGGCGGTGGAGGGGCTGAAGATGGTGGCGCGGGTGCATCAGAGCGCGATCTGGGACCGCACCCGCCACCTGCAGCGGTTGCGCAGCGCGCTTCGGGAGTTCTTCCCCGCCGCGCTCGAGGCCTTCCCCGAGCTGGCCGCCTCCGATGCCTTGGAGTTGCTCGAGCGCGCTCCCGATCCGGCACGGGCGGCGCGCCTGTCGAGGTCGAAGATCACCGCGGCGCTGGCTCGGGCCCACCGTCGCGGCCCCGAGGCCAAGGCCGAGGCGATCCAGGCGGTGCTGCGGGCGCCGGCGCTGCGCCTGGCACCGGAGATCGAGGCCGCCTACGCAGCCATCGTGGCCAGCCACGTCCGGCTCATCACCGGGCTCAACAGCGAGATCGCCTCACTGCAGGCGGTGGTGGCCGAGG
>NZ_JAAKGN010000314.1:0-1697 GCF_011039295.1 Modestobacter sp. KNN46-3
TGGTCGCCTTCCGGGCGGCCGGCGCGCAGTCGGTGCGCCTGGGCGCCGAGGTGCTGCGGACGTCGACCGCCGGCGCCGCCGTGCTCGCCGCCCTGTCCGCCCGCACCCGCTGGCGGTAGCGGGCGTGTCGATCATCGGCGAATGGCTGCTCGACACGCCGATGCGGGCAGCCGAACGCCGATGATCAACTCCTGAGGGCGGAGCGGGCGCGGGCGCTGACCAGGTCGACCGCGGCGGTCAGCAGCACGAGCGTCACCAGCACGGTGGTCACCGCGCCCCAGTCGAAGGCGGCCACCCGGCTGGCCAGCAGGGCCCCCAGCCCGCCGGCGCCCAGCAGCCCGACAAGCACGGTGTCCCGGATGGCCACCTCCCAGCGGTACAGCGCGAACGCCAGCACCGGCCCGGTCGCCGCCGGGAGCACCCCGTACAGCCAGCCACCCACCGGCCCGGCACCCATCGCGGTGAGCGCCGCCCGGGGGCGCGGGTCCAGCTCCTCGGTCGCCTCCGCCGCCAGCCGCCCCAGCACGCCGAGCGTGTAGACACCCAGCGCCAGCGCCCCGGGGAGGATCCCGGGCAGCAGCACGAACAACAGCACCAGCGCCCACACCGGCGGCGGCACGGCCCGCAGCAGCAGCAGGCCGAGCCGGACGACGGTCCCGGCCAGCCGACGTCCGGCTGACGCCCGGGCCGGGCGGGCGGCCACCCCGGCCAGCACTACCGCCCCGACGGTGGCGACGGCGATTGCGATCACCGACATCTGCACCGTGTCGACCGCGGCCGACGCGACCGCGGAGAGCAGCGGCCCGTCGACGTCCGGCGGCCAGGCAGCCGCGAGCACGTAGCGCAGCTGCTCGCCGGTGCGGTCGGAGACCAGCGTGGCCGGTGAGATCGCCAGGTACCACCACGACCAGACGACCCCGGCCAGCGAGCCGAGGACCGCCGTGGTGAGCGCGGGGTCCCGGCGCAGCCGGTCCCCGGACGAGCGGGGCGCGGCCACCCGGCGCCGCACCGCGCGGCCGCCGACGTCGGCGAGCAGGCACAGCAGCGCCAGCGCGTACACGCAGGACCACACCTGCTCCCAGCGCAGCGAGCTGAACGACAGCAGCAGCTGGTAGCCCAGCCCACCGGCGCCGATCAGCCCGAGCACCACGGCCGACCGGACCGCGCACTCCAGCCGGTAGAACGAGTACGACAGCAGCCCGCCCGACGCCGGGGGCAGCAGCCCGTACAGCGCGGCCGTCGTCCGGCCGGCACCCGCGGCGAGCAGCGCCGAGTACCCGCTGCGCGGCACCTCGTCGAGCAGGTCGGCGAAGACCTTCGCGGTCACCGCCCCGTACGGGACGCCGATCGCCAGCACCCCGACCCACGGGTCCAGCCCCAGCAGGTTGACCAGCAGCAGCCCCCACACCGCCTCGTGCAGCCCCCGCGGGACGGCGAGCGCCCCGCGGGACAGCGTCCAGCCCAGCCGGCGTCGTCCCCAGGTGGTGCGGGCGACCGCCACCGCGCCGACTGCGCCCAGCAGCACCGCCAGCGCCGCCCCGAGCGCGGCGTAGGCGACGGTGACCAGCACCGAGTCGGCGAGCACCCGGAGGAACGCGCCGTCCAGGGCAGGGGAGAGCGCGGCGGAGGCGAACCGGCCGAACTGCCCGGTGCCGGCCGGGTTGACCACGTCGCCGGCGAACGCACCCGCGCCGGCC
>NZ_JAAKGN010000315.1:0-1661 GCF_011039295.1 Modestobacter sp. KNN46-3
CGTACTTCGTGCACTGGGACGACGCCGCGCACGCCGCGGTGAGCGGCATCCGCCTCGCCGCGGGCTTCTCGCCGCCCCACCCCGAGGTCGCCGCCCTCGTGCGCCGCCTCTACGTGCGCAGCCCGGCCGTCCACCACGTCTCCATCAGCGGCTCCGGCGCCCCGGGGACCGACGCGTTCTACCGCAAGAAGGCCGCCGTCGCCGAGATCGCCCGGGTCCTGGACGAGGGCGGCTCCGACCCGGTCGTGGAGATCCAGTACTGGTACCCGGCGGAGTCGACGCCCGTCGAGATCGCCGACTTCTACAGCGTCAACCCCATCCCCTCACTCCGGTACCGGGTGCTGGCCCTCGTCCCTGCCACCACGACGGCGGACGACCTCGCCGCCGCACGTGCCCGCTCTGCGAGCTCTTCCGAGACGGACGAGGTGGAGCTCGTCGCGCTGCCCGAGCAGGACGTCGTGCAGGTGATGCACCACGGGCCCTTCGCCGACGAGTTCGGGACGCTCGCCCGACTCGGCGAGTTCGCCCGAGGTCTCGGTCTGCACCGCAACGGGCCCCACCACGAGCTCCACCTGGACGGCTTCACCCGGGAGACTCCCCAGCGCGCCCTCCGCACGATCCTCCGCGACCCCGTGGCCTAGGTGCACGGCGGGCGGGCGCCGGGGCCGACCGTCCCAGCGCCCGCCCCGTCCGGAACCGGTCCGCCCGGTCGACCTGACGTGCGGCCCTGGCCTGCCCCCTCGGCCGCCGAGCACCACCGCCACGTTGCCTCGGTCCCGGACCGAGGCCCGTGAGCGCGCCCGCCGGCGACCAGCAGGTCAGTCGCCGTGGCTCTCCGCGGACCGGCGATCGGCTCGGATGCGCGGGACCGACGGGCGAGGGCGCAGGCAGCGGATCAGGACTGAGTCGTGGGTCAGCCGGCCGAGGGCGCGAGGCCCTGCTCGATCCGGTCCATCGTGTCGGCGAAGGCAGCGGAGATGTCGATGCCGAGGCGCTCGGCGATGACGATCACCCACCACAGCGACTCGGACAGCTTGTGCGCCAGCTGCGCGTCGACGTCGCCGGCGATCTCCCAGGTCCCGTCACGGGCCAGGACCAGTCGACCGACGGTGCCGACGTCGTTGCTGAAGCCCAGCATGAGCTCCTGGAGCGTCCACACCTGGCCGTTCAGTCGACGCTCGATGGCCTCGTACAGGGCTCGGACCTCCATCGCCCGCCGGCGGGCTGACTCCAGGTCGACCTGTTCTGGGTGGTTCACGGGAGCTCCTGTGTCTGTGACGTGCGGGGGGCAGCGGGCTGTCGGAGACCTGGCGCGCTCTCGCGCTCAGTCGCCTCGATCGTGCCGAGGAGGGCGAGGGCGTCCTCGCTGGGACTGCCCGGCGCGGCGCTGGCCACGGTCAACTGCAGTCCCGGGGACTCGCGTACGTCGAACGTCTGGTACGACAACTCGAGCTCGCCCACGGCGGGGTGCTGGATGTGCATGTGCACGGTCGTGAGTCCGGCGACCTCGTGGTCGTCCCACATGGCGGCGAACGCCGGGCTGCGCACGTAGAGGCGGCGCACGAGGGCGGCGACCTCGGGGTGGGGCGGCGAGAAGCCCGCGGCGAGGCGGATGCCGCTCACCGCGGCGTGCGCGGCGTCGTCCCAGTGCACGAAGTACG
>NZ_JAAKGN010000316.1:0-1646 GCF_011039295.1 Modestobacter sp. KNN46-3
CGCCGCGTGGCGGGGCGCCGACGGGCGGATCGGGCCGCTCAGCGAGGGACGGCGACGAGGGCGCTCAGCGCCGGGGCTCGCGCCGCCAGGAGACGTCGACGGCGTGCCGGGTGAACCCGCTCCGCTCGTACAGCGCGACGGCGGTGCTGTTCTCCTCCTCGACGTAGAGGAGCACGGCGGACAGCCCCCGGGCGCGCAGGTGCGCCAGCCCGACGTCGGTCAGGGCCCGCCCCAGCCGCATCCCCTGCGCGTCCGGGTCGATGCCGAGCACGTAGACCTCGCCGATCGGCTCGTCGCCGACGTCGCCGGCCGGGTGCACCTTGGTCCAGTGGAAGCCCAGCAGCTCTCGCCCGCCCGGCGTCTCCCGCCAGGCGAGGAAGAACCCGGCCGGGTCGAACCAGGCCTCGGCCTCGCGCAGGGCCAGGTCGCCGCGGGTCCACCGGCCCTGCTCCGGGTGGGAGGCGAAGGCGCGGGCGTTCACCCGCAACCAGGCGTCCTCGTCGGTGGCCGGCCGGAACGTCGCGACGGACACCCCGGCGGGCAGCACCGGGCGGGGGTCGGGGTCGACCCCGTCCAGCGGCCGGCGCATCTGCAGCAGCACGCGCGCCCGGTCGTAGCCGCGGCGGCGGGCGAGCTCTGCCGAGCCGGGCAGCTCACCGTGGGCCCACACGCGCAGCGGACGGTCGCCGGCGAGCTCCTCGAGCCGGGCGACCAGGGCGGTGCCCACGCCGCGACGGCGACTGGCCGGGGCCACCACGAGCTCGGCCTCGGCCTCCGGGTCGCCGGGCGGGAGCTCCAGCCGGGCGTAGCCGAGCAGCGTGCCGGCGTCGTCCCGCACGACGAGGTCGGCGCCACCGACCGGGCCGCCGTGCTGCAGTCGCAGCTCGGACTCCTCGGAGACCGGCCGGACACCGTCGGCGGCCAGCGCGGCCTCGAGCAGGGCCCGCACCTCCCCCACGGCGGCGGCGGGGAGCCGCTCGGAGACCTCGACCTGCACCGGGCTCAGCGGGCCGGGCTCAGGAGAGCGGGACACCGGTGTCGAGCGCCGCCACGTTGGCCGCCGCGGTCGCGTCGGCGACCTGCTGGTCGAGCTTGTAGCCGACGTTGCGCACGGTGCCGATCAGCGCCTCGTGCTCGGCGCCGAGCTTGGCGCGCAGCCGGCGGACGTGCACGTCGACGGTGCGGGTGCCACCGAAGTAGTCGTAGCCCCAGATCTCCTGCAGCAGCTGGGCGCGGGAGAAGACCCGGCCCGGGTGCTGGGCGAGGTACTTGAGGAGCTCGAACTCCTTGTACGTGAGGTCCAGGGGGCGGCCGCGGAGCTTCGCCGAGTAGCTGTGCTCGTCGATGACCAGCTCGCCGGCCTTCGTCACGCCACCCTCCAGGCCGTCGGCGGGGGCAGCGGCGGCCAGCCGACGGGCGGCGGCCCACTTCAGCCGGGCGTCGACCTCGGCCGGGCCGGCGGTGTCGAGCACGACGTCGTCGACGCCCCAGTCGGCCGACAGCGCGACGAGGCCGCCCTCGGCCAGCACCGCGACCAGCGAGGCGGCGACACCCGTCGAGGCCAGCAGCGAGCACAGGGTCCGGGCGGAGACGAGGTCGTGCCGGGCGTCGACCAGGACGACGTCCCCGGCGTCACCGTCGAGCAG
>NZ_JAAKGN010000317.1:0-1637 GCF_011039295.1 Modestobacter sp. KNN46-3
CGCCCCAGTGGAAGGGGGCGAAGACGACGTCCGGGCGGATCGCGTCGGTGATCAGCGCGTGGAAGCGGGCCCGGCCGCGCCGGGTGGCGAGCTCGACGACGTCGTCCTGGACGATGCCGAGGGTGCGGGCCAGGTCGGGGTGGAGCTCCGCCCGCGGCGTGGGGGCGACCAGCGACAGGCTGCGGGAGCGGCGGGTCTGGGTGCCCGACTGGTACTGGGCGAGCACCCGGCCGGTGGTGAGCACGTAGGGGTACTCGGCGTCCGGGCGCTCATGGGCGTCGACCTGCTCGACACGCCAGAACCGGGCCCGCCCGTCGGGGGTGGCGAACCGGTCGGTGAACAGCCGCGGCGTGCCGGGGTGGTCGGCTGCGGGGACGGGCCAGAACAGGCCCTGCCCGTCGTCGATCCGCCGGTAGGTGATGCCGGAGTAGTCGGCCGGTCCGCCCGCGCTGGCCCGGCCGAGCTCGGTGAAGACCGTCTCGGCGTCCCCGCTGAAGCCCGGCACGCCCAGCCGATCAGCGAGCTCGGCGAGCAGCTGCAGGTCGTCCCGGACGCCGGCGGGCGGGTCCATCGCCCGGCGGCGGCGGATCACCCGGCCCTCCAGGTTGGTCATCGTCCCCTCCTCCTCCGCCCACATGGCGCTGGGCAGCACCACGTCGGCGAGCTCGGCGGTCTCGGAGAGGAAGAAGTCGCTGACGACGAGGAAGTCCAGGTCGCGCAGCCGGCTGATCACCCGGCGGGCGTCCGGGGCGGAGACGGCGACGTTGGAGGCCATCACCAGCAGCGTGCGGACCCCGCCCTCGGTGCCGAGGGCGTCGAGCAGCTCGAAGGCGCTGCGGCCGGGGCCGGGGAGGTCGTCGGGGTCGACGCCCCAGATGGCGGCGACATGCGCCCGCGCCGCCGGGTGATCAGCCGGCTGCGCGACCTGGACTTCCTCGTCGTCAGCGACTTCTTCCTCTCCGAGACCGCCGAGCTCGCCGACGTGGTGCTGCCCAGCGCCATGTGGGCGGAGGAGGAGGGGACGATGACCAACCTGGAGGGCCGGGTGATCCGCCGCCGCCGGGCGATGGACCCGCCCGCCGGCGTCCGGGACGACCTGCAGCTGCTCGCCGAGCTCGCTGATCGGCTGGGCGTGCCGGGCTTCAGCGGGGACGCCGAGACGGTCTTCACCGAGCTCGGCCGGGCCAGCGCGGGCGGACCGGCCGACTACTCCGGCATCACCTACCGGCGGATCGACGACGGGCAGGGCCTGTTCTGGCCCGTCCCCGCAGCCGACCACCCCGGCACGCCGCGGCTGTTCACCGACCGGTTCGCCACCCCCGACGGGCGGGCCCGGTTCTGGCGTGTCGAGCAGGTCGACGCCCATGAGCGCCCGGACGCCGAGTACCCCTACGTGCTCACCACCGGCCGGGTGCTCGCCCAGTACCAGTCGGGCACCCAGACCCGCCGCTCCCGCAGCCTGTCGCTGGTCGCCCCCACGCCGCGGGCGGAGCTCCACCCCGACCTGGCCCGCACCCTCGGCATCGTCCAGGACGACGTCGTCGAGCTCGCCACCCGGCGCGGCCGGGCCCGCTTCCACGCGCTGATCACCGACGCGATCCGCCCGGACGTCGTCTTCGCCCCCTTCCACTGGGGCG
>NZ_JAAKGN010000032.1:0-37667 GCF_011039295.1 Modestobacter sp. KNN46-3
GACTGCTCCACGCCGGCTGATGCTCGTGCACGCCCATCCCGACGACGAGACGATCAACAACGGGGCCACGATGGCCCGGTACGTCGCCGAGGGGGTGCACGTCACCCTGCTCACCTGCACGCTGGGGAGGAGGGGGAGGTGCTGGTGCCCGAGCTCGCCCAGCTGGCCGCCGACACGGCCCGCCCAGCAGTGATCAGGTGACCTGATCACTGGCTGTCCCCCCGCACCAGCGTTGGTGCGGGGGGACAGTCAGTGCTGCGGGAGGACGGCAGCTGGCCGCGGTGTGATCTCCCCGGACCGCGACCTCACAACACGGCCTTGACCTCGGCGTAGTGGCAGGCGTTGAGGTGGCCGGCGCCGCGGTCCTCGAGCTTCGGGTCGACGGTCAGGCACAGCTCGCGCTGGCCGTCGGTGAGCTCGTTGGCGAACTTCTGGCAGCGGGTGCGGAACCGGCACCCCGAGGGCGGGTTGGCCGGGCTCGGGACGTCGCCGGTGATGATGATCCGCTGCCGGGCGCGCTCGCGGCGCGGGTCGGGCAGCGGGATCGCCGACAGCAGCGCCTGCGTGTACGGGTGCGCCGGGCGGTTGAACAGCTCCTCCTGGTCGGCGATCTCGATGATCCGCCCCAGGTACATGACCGCGACCCGGTCGGAGATGTGCCGGACCACCGACAGGTCGTGGGCGATGAACAGGTAGCTCAGCCCCAGGCTGCTCTTCAGGTCCTCGAGCAGGTTGATGACGCCGGCCTGGATCGAGACGTCCAGCGCCGACACCGGCTCGTCGAGGACCAGCACCTTGGGCTGCAGGGCCAGTGCACGGGCGATGCCGATGCGCTGCCGCTGCCCGCCGGAGAACTCGGCCGGGTACCGGTTGGTGTGCTCCGGGTTCAGCCCGACGGTCTCCACCAGCTCCTTCACCCGGGAGCGCAGGTCGGCCTCGTCCTTGGTGAGCCCGTGGATGATCATGGGCTCGGCGACGATGTCGAAGACCGGCAGCCGCGGGTTCAACGAGGCGTAGGGGTCCTGGAAGACCAGCTGGATGTCCCGGCGGAGCGGGCGCATCTGCTTGCGGTTCAGCCCGACGATCTCCCGGCCCTCGAAGACCACCGAACCGCCGGTCGCCGGCTGGAGGTTGAGGATGGCGCGCCCGGTCGTGGACTTGCCGCACCCGGACTCACCGACCAGGCCGAGCACCTCACCGGGGTAGAGGTCCAGGTCGACGCCGTCGACGGCACGCACGGCGCCGACGGTCCGCTTGATCAGGCCACCGCCCTTGATCGGGAAGTGCTTCTCCAGGCCGCGCACCGACAGGATCGGCTCGCCGCGGTCGGGCGCGCCGTCGGCAGGCCGCTGGGTGGTGGGGGCGGTCATGCCCGGTCTCCGTTCGTGGGGCGTGGCGGGCCGCTGACGACGCTCTGGGTGCCGGCGTCGCTCAGACCGGCCCGGGGTGCGGTCTGGTCGCCGGGCGGGACGGCGGGGCCGTCGTCGTCCAGGTCGCTCTGGGCGTCGGCGACTCCGGCCGGGGCCGGGGCGCCCGTCAGGGTGGTGTCGGCGGCGGACTCGCTGAAGATGTCGGCGGCCCGCCCGTGGGCGGCGGCGACCTCCTCGGTGCGGATGCAGGCGGCGGTGTGACCGGGGCCGACCTGGAAGCGCTCGGGCTCGGCCTCGTCGCACTCGGCGATGTGCAGCGGGCAGCGGGGCGCGAACGGGCAGCCTGGTGGCATGTTGACCACGGAGGGCGGCGCACCCTGGATGGGGGTGAGCCGCTCACGGGTCGCGGAGTCCAGTCGCGGCAGCGAGCCGAGCAGGCCGAGCGTGTACGGCATCCGGGGCTCGTAGTAGATGTCCTCGACGCTGCCGATCTCCACCGGCCGCCCGGCGTACATGACCAGCACGCGGTCGGCGATCCCGGCCACGACACCCAGGTCGTGGGTGATCATGACCATCGCGGCGCCGGTCTCCTGGAGGGCGGTCTGCAGCACCTCGAGGATCTGCGCCTGGACGGTGACGTCGAGAGCCGTGGTCGGCTCGTCGGCGATGATCACCTCGGGCTGGTTGGCCATGGCGATCGCGATGACCACCCGCTGGCGCATGCCGCCGGAGAACTCGTGCGGGTAGGCGTCCACGCGGTCGCCGGCGTTGGGGATGCCGACCAGCTCCAGCAGCTCGACCGCCCGCGCCTCCGCGGCCTTGGACGACAGCGACTTGTCGTGGATGCGCAGCGTCTCCTCGATCTGCACACCGACCTTGTAGACCGGGTCCAGCGACGTCATCGGGTCCTGGAAGATCATCGAGACGCCCTTGCCGCGGATCCGCGACATGCTGCGGTCGCTCTGCCCGAGCAGCTCCTGACCGCGGTACTTGATCGAGCCGGTGACCCGGGCGGAGCCGGGCAGGAGCCCCATCACCGCCAGCGACGTCACCGACTTGCCGGAGCCGGACTCGCCGACGATGCCGAGCACCTCACCGGAGCGCAGCGAGTAGTCGACGCCGCGGACGGCGTGGACCAGGCCGTCCTCGGTGGGGAACCGGACGTTGAGGTCGGTGACCTCCAGCAGCGGCGCGTTGGGGTCGAAGCCGGGGAGGCTGGTGGTCCGGCCCTGGTTCATGGTGCCCGTGGAGGTGGCACCGGACGTGGTGGGGCCCGTGGTCCCGATCGTGGACATGGAGCTCCTCAGGCCCGCACGCGGCGGTTGCTCGGGTCGAAGGCATCGCGGATCCCGTCGCCGATCAGGTTGATCGACAGCACGATGATCAGCAGGGTGATGCCGGGGAAGTAGAAGAGCCAGGGGCGGGTGCTCGCCGCCTGGACGCCGTCGGACACCAGCCGCCCCAGCGAGGTCTGGTTGGCGCCGTTGACACCGAAGCCCAGGTAGGTCAGCGAGGCCTCGAGGATGATCGCCGTGGCGGCGGCCAGCGTCGTCCAGACGATCAGCGACCCCAGCGCGTTGGGGATCAGGTGCTTGAAGATGATCCGCACGTTCGAGGCGCCCATCGCGTGCGCGGCCTCCACGTACTCCTTCTCGCGCAGGGAGAGGAACTGGCTGCGGACGATCCGGGCGAGGTCGAGCCAGCCGAACAGCCCCAGGATGATCCCGACGCCCAGCGGAGTCCGGGAGCCCGGGAAGTTGCTGGCCACGACGATCAGCACGACCAGCAGCGGCACGGTGAGGATCAGGTCGACCAGCCGCATCAGGAGGCTGTCGACCCACTTGCCGAAGTACCCGGCCAGCGCCCCGACCAGCAGGCCGAGCGGGAGCGCGATCGCCACGAAGAGCAGGACGATGAACAGCGAGCGCTGGACCCCGGTCATGATCCCGGCCATCAGGTCACGGCCGATCGCATCGCTGCCCAGCAGGTAGCCCGCGGTGCCCGGGGGCACCGACTGGAACTCCCTGTCCTGGTCGGCGTAGTCGACTCCGGTGACCAGCGGGCCGAGGAACCCGAAGGCCAGCAGCAGCAGGAAGATGACCAGCCCGGTCATGCCCACCTTGTTGCGCAGGAAGCGGCCGACGATCTGCTGGCGCTGGCTGCGCGCCTTGACGGTGAACTCGCGCTCGACCCCGCCGCCCTCGGGGGTGCCGGGGGTCGCCGGGACCACGGGTCCGGTGGTGGTCTGAGTGGTGGCCATGGGCTCGTTCCTTCTCGCGGGGCCGGGTCAGGACAGCCGGATGCGCGGGTCGAGCACCGCGTACAGGAGGTCGGCGACCAGGTTGAAGACGACGATGAAGACGGCGCTGACCAGCAGCCAGCCCAGCACCACGTTGATGTCCTCCTGGCGGATGCCGTTGCTGATCAGGTACTCGCCCATGCCGTGCCAGACGAAGACCGTCTCGGTGATGACCGCGCCGCCGAACAGCGTGCCGATGCCCAGCGCGACCACCGTGGTCAGCGGGATCAGCGCGTTGCGCAGCCCGTGCTTGACCACGGTGCGGCGGTAGGTGAGCCCCTTGGCCCGGGCCAGGCGGATGTAGTCCGACCCCAGCACGTCCAGCATGGCCGCCCGCTGGAACCGGCTCCACGCGGCGAAGGACAGCGCGGCCAGGCTGACCGTGGGAAGCACCAGGTGCCCGAGCCGGTCGGACCAGAGTTCCCAGCCGGAGGCGTACAGCGACAACCCCGGGGTCTCCTCACCGATCGTGTACAGGAGCTGTTGCCCGAACAGGTCGTTGACGCCGCCGGCGACGTACTCCTTGAGCAGCGCGGCGAACCAGAAGGTCGGCAGGGCGATGAGGATGTACGCGATGAAGGTGAAGGTGTAGTCCGACGCCTTGTACTGCCGCACCGCGCCGATGACCCCCACGATGATCGCCAGCAGGATGGCGATCACGATGGCCCCGATGATCATCCGGCCGGTCACCAGCAGCCGCGGCAAGAGCTGGTCGACGACCGGTGTGCCGTTGATCGTCTCGCCGAAGTCGCCGGTGACCGCCCCGGAGAGCCAGCGCCAGTACCGGACGAAGAAGTTGTCGTTCAGGCCCAGCGTCTCGCGGAGGTTGTTGAAGAACGACTCCGGCGGCCGGGGGTTCTGCGTGTAGTACCTCTCCAGCGGGTCGAAGCTCGCCGCGCACAGCGCGAACACCAGGAACGAGCTGACCAGCAACACGAGGACCGACGCGAGCAGACGTCGGATCGTGAAGAAGAACATGTGGTGACCTTACGCCGAGAGCGGAAGCCGTCCGGTCGAACGACCAGTTCAGCGTGCCTTCACCGGACCCGCGCAGGTCGTGCTGGGTCCGGACGCACCGTGGCCCCCGGGAACGGTCTCCCCGGGGGCCACGGCAGCCGGTGGCCGGCGCCGCCGAGGGCGGCGCCGGTCCGGGTGGTGCGGTCGTGCTCAGGTGGTGCTCAGCCGTGCTGCGTCGTGCTCAGCCGTGCTGGGTGGCGCTGCAGGTCACTCGATCGTCCAGGTCTCCGAGTTCCACAGCGGACCGGCCTCGGTGGGGTTGTCCTGCACACCCTCGATCGAGGACTGGTACGCGATGAAGGTCGGCTTCTGGTAGAGCGGGATGGTGGCCATCTGCTCCCAGAGGAGGGCGTCGATCTGGTTGCCCAGCTCGGCCTGTCGCTCGCGGTCCGGCTCGGTGGCCAGCTCGGCGAAGAGCGCGTCGATCTCGGGGTTGCCGATCCGGCTGTAGTTCTGCTGGATGTTGTCACCCTGCGGGGACCCGTAGATCGACTGTGTCGAGCTGACGAACGGGTTGCCCACCCAGGCGAAGAGCGCCGCCTGGAAGCCGCCACCCTCCAGGGAGGTCGGCTGCTCGGCACCGGCGAAGATGTCCGGGTTGGCGTTGAACGACGCGTTGATCCCGGCCTCGGCCAGCTGCGGGATCATGACCTCGATCGTGGTCTGCCGCAGCGGGTTGTTCTCCGTGGTGTCGATCTGGATGTCCAGCGGCCCGCGCTCGGGGTGGGTGTAGAACCCGTCCGGCCCGGCGGTGTACCCGGCCTGCTCCAGCAGCTGGCGGGCCATCTCGACGTTCTGGCTCTTGACCTCGTCCGGCGCGGTGTCCTGGTACTCCGGCTGGGTGTTCAGCCAGATCCGGTTGTTCAGCACCTGCGCGTCGGAGGAGAACTGCCCGACGGTCTGGTCCACGATCTCCTCGCGGTCCAGGGCCATCGCGAACGCCTGGCGCACCAGCGGGTCCGCGAGGTGCGGGTCCTGGGTGTTGAGGTCGACGTGCTCGAAGGTGAGACCGAAGTTGATCTCGCTCTCGACGTTCGGCTCGAGGGCCTGGACCTGCTCGACGAGGTCGAGCTGCGGCTGCGGGTAGATGACCCCGAGCTCACCGGACGAGAGGCCCTGGACGGCGGTCGTCGGGTCGTTGCCGATGTTCTGGATGATCAACTGCTCGAGGTTCGGCCCGTCGCCCCACCACTCCGGGTTGGGGGTCAGCACGATGACCTGCGCGCCGGCGTCGATGTTCGACACCTGCCACGGACCACCGGAGATGTTCTCCGGGAGGCCCTCCGCGATCGGCCATCCCGCCGTGATCGTCTCGCACACCGCGGCCGGGTCGTCGGCGTCCATGAGGTGGGCCGGCAGGATGTTCTCGAAGAGGCCCTGCCAGTCGGCGTACGGGGTCTCGTAGGTGACGACGACGGTGTTCTCGTCCTCGCCCGCCTCGACCGAGGAGATCAGCTCGTAGCCGGTGGTCGACAGGACCGCGGGGCAGCCCTCGTCGGCCGGGTCACCGCTGCGGTTGGCCCGCCAGGTGAACTCGAAGTCGTCGGCGGTGATCGGCGTGCCGTCGCTCCAGACCGCGTCCGGGTTGATCTCGTAGGTGTTCACCTGCTGACCGTCGGTCTCTTCGAGGGCCGGCTCGCTGGTGAACAGCTCGTCGTTGTACTCGACGGTGAAGTCGGGCTGGACGTGGTAGGCGGAGGGCAGCACCCGGATCAGGACGTTGGCCACCGAGGTGGCGTTGCCCGCGGCGATGTTGGGGTAGAGGTTCTCCGGGAAGTCGGTCGACTCACCGAAGACCACGCGACCCGAGCCGCCGCTGGCCTCGCCGCCACCCTCGCCGTCGTCGCTGCCACCACCACACGCCGAGAGCGCCATCACACCGGTGAGCCCGGTTGCGATGAGCATGGATGTGCGCTTGCTCAACTTCACGTTCGCTTGCCTCCTCGACCCGCAGGAGCGGGGGGAACGATCAGGTCTGACCGACCGGGGATCGCCCGGCGGACTGGGCACCTACATGAACACGCACTGTCATCCAGCTGTCGGGACGCTTTCGGACGAGCGCAACGGCCAGACCCTAGGCAGAGCTGGAAGAGGCCGTCCACGGCCGTCATCATTTTGTGACCTGTGCAAACGACCATCGCTGAGGACCTGGAACATCGTGGCAATACGACGGCCTCGGCCGCAGACTTTCCGGTCGTCGGAAGTGCATCCCGGACAACGTGATCATGGCGCTGTTCTGCCGTGGTCACGCAGCGTGCGCGCCGCTGCCGGCGGCCCCACCCGGGGCCGGAGGGTCACCCGCGGGCGAGGAGGTCGCGGACAGCGGGGAGCAGCGGGCGGTCGGCCGGGATCCAGGCCAGGTCCTCCAGCTCGTCGGGCCCCAGCCAGCGCAGCTCGCTGTGCTCGTGGGCGACCAGCTCACCTGCGGTGATCCGGCCCCCGTACAGGCGCAGGGTCGAGGCGCCCGGCACGCCGCCGGCGACCACGCCGTCCAGCGGCACCTCCCCGAGGAACGCCTCGGGCGCGATCCCGACACCGAGCTCCTCCCGGCACTCCCGGACCAGCGCCGACACCTCGGGCTCCCCGGGCTCGACCTTGCCGCCGGGGAACTCCCACAGCCCGGCCAGCGGCCCCGAGGCCCGCTGGGCGACCAGCACCCGCTGCCGGTCGTCGACCAGCGCGGCACCGACGACCTGGGTGACCTCCTGCGCCCGCCGGGCGGCCGCCGCTGCGTAGGCGTCCAGGTGCGCCTGCATCGCCCGCGCGACCCGGCGCCGCGGCACCAGCCGACCCAGCCACCCCGGCAGCGTGGCCTCCGCGTCGACCTGCTCCTCGACGAGCGTGCCGGCCGCGGTGGCGGTGAAGGAACGGGTGTGGACCAGGGTCCGCCAGCCGCGGCCGGGCGCCACCACGTGCACGTCGCGCCAGGGCCGCTCGGAGACGACCTCCTGCAACGCGTGCGGCCACGGCCGCCCCAGGGACCGGGCGACGTCGAAGGCGACGGCCAGGGGCGCCTCCACCAAGGTGGTGAACCGCAGCTGGAACACGGGGAGCAGCGTCGCAGACACGGCAGGATGGACGTCGTGCGCATCTCCGCCCGGGTCGACTACGCAGTCCGCGCCGCCGTCGAACTGGCCGCCGTGGCACCCGACTCGCTGACCTCCGAGCGGATCGCCCAGGCACAGGGCATCCCGGCCCGCTTCCTGCAGGCCATCCTCGGCGACCTCCAGCACGCCCGGCTGGTGACCAGCCAGCGCGGCCGCGAGGGCGGCTACCGGCTGGCGATGCCGCCGTCGGAGATCTCCGTCGCCCGGGTCATGCGGGTGGAGCAGGGCTTCCTCGCCGAGGTGCACGGGCAGCGCCCCGAGGACGTCGAGTACCCGGGCGCCGCCGGGCCGCTCGCCTCGGTGTGGGTGGCGGCCCGGGAGTCCTACCGCCGGGTGCTGGAGAACGTGACCCTGGCCGACGTCGTCGCCGGCACCATGCCGCCGCACGTGGCCGAGATGATCGAGCTGGACAGTGCATGGCGTTCCTTCGGCGTCCCGGCCGCGGACTGACCGCGAGTGCGGACGGGAACACGAGTCGGCTCGGTGTGGCACGATCGAGCCGTGACGGACTGCGGCGCGCTCCTCGTGGAGCGCCTGCACGTCGACCTGGCGCGGGTCTCCAGCGCCGCGTGTCGCGCCGCGCGCTGACCACGGCCCGCTCCCCCGCAGCCTCCCTGCTGCACCCACACCCGGCCGCGTCGCGCACGCTCGCGTGCCGGCGCAGAGGAGAACGACTGACGTGTCGACCCCCACCCGCAGCAGCAACCGCCCCGTCCGCGGACAGGGTCAGTGGGCGCTGGGCTACCGCGAGCCGCTGAACCCGAACGAGCGGATGAAGAAGGACTCCGACGGGTTGGACGTGCGCCAGCGGATCCTGGACATCTACGCGCACACCGGTTTCGACGGCATCGACCCCGGCGACCTGCGCGGGCGGATGCGCTGGATGGGGCTGTACACCCAGCGTGCCCAGGGCATCCCCGGCGGCAAGACCGCCGTGCTGGAGGCCGAGGAGCTCGAGGACTCCTACTTCATGATGCGGGCCCGCATCGACGGCGGTGCGCTGACCAGTGAGGCGCTGCGCGTCCTCGGCGGGATCAGCACCGAGTTCGGCCGGGACGTCGCCGACGTCACCGACCGCCAGAACGTCCAGTACCACTGGATCCGGATCGAGGACGTGCCGGAGATCTGGCGGCGGCTCGAGTCGGTCGGCCTGAGCACGATGGAGGCCTGCGGGGACGTCCCGCGCGTGATGCTGAACTGCCCGATGGCGGGGATCCTCGCCGACGAGGTGATCGATGCCTCCGAGGTGCTGGCCGAGACGGTCGCGAAGTACCTGGGCGACCCGGCGTTCAGCAACCTGCCGCGCAAGTGGAAGACGTCGATGTCCGGCTGCGTCGACCACTGCACCGAGCCCGAGATCGACGACGTCTCCTTCGTCGGCGTGGTGAACTCCGCCGGCGAGGCCGGTTACGACCTGTGGGTCGGCGGCGGTCTGTCCACCAACCCGATGTTCGCCAAGCGGATCGGCGTCTTCGTCCGCCCCGACCAGGTCACCGACGTCTGGGCCGGCTGCACCTCGATCTTCCGCGACTACGGCTACCGCCGGTCCCGCAACCACGCCCGGATCAAGTTCCTGATGGCCGACTGGGGCCCGGAGAAGTTCCGCCAGGTGCTGCAGGACGAGTACCTGCACGCCGAACTGCCCGACGGCCCGGTCCCGGCCCCGGCGAAGCACGACCAGCGCGACCACGTCGGGGTCAGCAAGCAGAAGGACGGCAACAACGCGCTGGGCTTCGCGCTGCGCACCGGCCGGATCAGCGGCACGCTGCTCACCCGGATCGCCGACCTCGCCGAGGAGTACGGCACCCAGGGCGGGCGCATCCGGACCACGACCCAGCAGAAGCTGGTCATCCTCGACGTCCCCGACGCCCGCGTCGAGGACCTGGTCGCCGCGCTGGCCGAGCACGACCTGCTCGTGCGCCCGAGCGCCTTCCGCCGCGGCACCATGGCCTGCACCGGGCTGGAGTTCTGCAAGCTCGCGATCGTCGAGACCAAGCAGCACGCCCAGGAGCTCTACGCCGAGCTGGAGCGCCGGCTGCCGGAGTTCGACGAGCCGATCGGGATCAACGTCAACGGCTGCCCGAACAGCTGCGCCCGGTTCCAGACGGCCGACATCGGCTTCAAGGGCATGATCGTCCGCAACGCCGCCGGTGAGAGCGTCGAGGGCTTCCAGGTCCACCTGGGCGGCCACCTCGGTGTCGACGCCTCGTTCGGGCGGAAGTTCCGCGGCCACAAGATCACCAAGGAGGAGACCGCGGACTACTGCGAGCGGGTGCTCCGCGGCTACCTCGACCGCCGCGAGCCCGGCGAGCGGTTCGCCGCCTACGTGGCACGGGCCGACGACGAGTGGCTGGTGTGACAGACAGCACGTCCGGAAGGACGCGACAGCTGCCACCGTTCCACTGTCCGTACTGCGGCGAAGAAGACCTCACCCCGCACGGTGACGACGCGACCGGCTGGCACTGCGGTGCCTGCCTGCGCACCTTCACCCTGCGCCTGACCGGAACGGGGGTGCAGCACCCATGACGATCGCGATCACCACGCCGACGCCGGAGCTCGCGGCCGAGGCCGATGCGCGCTTCGAGGGCATCAGCGACCCGGTCGAGCAGGCGCTGGCCGTGCTCACCTGGGCCGGGGAGACGTTCGGCGACTCCTTCGCCATCACCTCCTCGATGGCCGACGGGCTGCTGGCGCACCTGGCCAGCCGCGCCGTCCCCGGCGTGAACGTCGTCTTCCTCGACACGGGCTACCACTTCGCCGAGACGATCGGCACCCGCGACTGGATCACCGGCGTCCTGCCGATCACCCTGCACAACGTCCAGCCGCTGCTGACCGTCGCCGAGCAGGACGCCGAGCACGGGCCGAAGCTCTTCGAGCGCGACCCCGACCTCTGCTGCTCTATGCGCAAGGTGCAGCCGCTGGCGCAGGCGCTGGCCGGTTTCACCGCCTGGGGGTCGGGCGTGCGCCGCGACGAGTCGGCCACCCGGACGGGCACCCGGGTCGTCGACTGGGACGCCAAGCGCGGCATGGTCAAGGTCAACCCGTTGGCCGCCTGGACCCAGGACGACGTCGACCGCTACGTCGCCGAGCACCAGGTGCCGGTCAACCCGCTGTCGGAGATCGGCTACGCCTCGATCGGCTGCGCGCCCTGCACCCGCCCGGTCGCCCCGGGCGAGGACCCGCGCGCCGGCCGCTGGGCCGGCAAGAACAAGGTCGAGTGCGGGTTGCACACCTGATCCTGTCGGACCCGGCGAGCACACTGCCGACATGGCCCGCCGCATCCTGCTGAACCCTGACGAGCTCTCCGACGCCCTGGAGGAGCTGCCCGAGTGGGCGGGGGACGTCCACGGCATCCACCGCCGGGTGAAGGGGATCGACTTCCGCAGCGCAGCCCGGTGCGTGACAGCCCTGGCCGACGTCGCCGAGGAGCTGGACCACCACCCCGACGTCGAGATCAGCTACGGCAACCTCACCGTCCACCTGATCACCCACTCGGTGGACGGCGTCACCGAGCTCGACGTCGAGTTCGCCCGCCGAGCCGATGTGCACCTCGACGACGCGGGCGAGACCGCGTAGGGCGTGACGCACCAGGAGCCCGGCCGCTGTACGGCCGGGCTCCTGCGTCAGCTGGTCAGCTGCCGATCCGACCGCCGTCGGTCCGGAAGACGACCGCCACGCTGGGCCGGGGGAACGGCCGCTCGGCCAACCGGTCCGGCCAGGTGCTGGACGGCGACTCACGCGTCGACCCGGTCGTCTCGCCGGGGTGCTGCACCGACACGAAGACCGAGCGGGAGTCCGGGGTGATCAGCGGCCCGCTGCACTCCGCACCGATCGGCACCGTCAGGAACGCCTTGAGGTGACCGCGCTCCGGTCCGGCCGTCGGTACGGCGAAGAGCCCGTCGTTGGTCCCGGCGTAGGTGCCGACCTCCCGGTTCCGGGTGGAGAGCACGTTCCCGTCGGTGGAGATCCACAGGTTGCCGGACAGGTCGAACTCCAGGTTGTCCGGGCAGGACAGGGCACTGACCTGCGTCTTGTCGTAGCCGGCGAAGTACGTCCCCGGGGTCTCCGGGTCCCCGGCCACGATGAACACCCGCCAGTAGAAGTCGTCCCCGGCGATCCCGTCGGTCTCCAGCCACTCCAGCACGTGGCCGTTGCGGTTGCCGGCCCGCTCCTCGTAGGTGCCGTCCTCGACGTCGAAGGCGAAGGACCGGGACACCGGGTTGGGCTCGTCGGCGACCTCACGCTGGGAGTTGTTGGTCAGCGCCGCGTAGACCCGGCCGTTGACCGGGTTGACCTGGATGTCCTCGGGCCGGTCCATCCGGGTCGGCAGCTGGGACGGGTCGAGGACCACCGGGGCGGCCGGGTCGGGGAAGTCGCCGTTGGCGTCCAGCTCCTTGCCCAGCCGGTCGGCGGCCAGCCGGGTGAAGGTGAGCACCCAGGGCACGGACTTGCCCGGGATCATCGACTGCCCGTCCTTCACCAGCGGGAGCCACTGGCCGGTTCCGTCGAACTCACCGTCGGCGGGCAGCGTCGCGAGTCCGTCGATCTGCTCGGGCGGCGAGTCGCCGGTGAAGCGCGCGACGTAGAGGTCGCCCTCCTCGAGGAGGGTCATGTTGTGCGCCCGCGACGCTCGGTCGATGCCGGGCCGGTAGCGCGCCTTGGACACGAACTTGTAGATGTAGTCGAACCGCTCGTCGTCGCCGGAGTACGCGACCACCCGCCCGTCCTCGGCGATCTGGACGTTGGCCCCCTCGTGCTTGAACCGACCGAGGGCAGTGCGCTTCTTCGGGGTGGACGTGGGGTCGTACGGGTCGAGCTCCACGACGTAGCCGAAGCGATTCGGCTCGTTGGGCTCCTGGGTGAGGTCGAAGCGAGGGTCGATCTCGTCCCAGCGGCGGCCGGGGAGCTCGTCGGTGGAGATGCCGTAACGGGACAACCGGGGCTCCCGCGGGTCCTCCGTGATGACCGTCGACGTCCCGAAGTACTGGTTGAAGTTCTCCTCCCCGTGCAGGGTCGTGCCCCACGGGGTCATCCCGCCGGCGCAGTTGTTCAGCGTCCCGAGGACGTGCCGGCCCGTCGGGTCGGCAGTGGTCTGCACGTACTCCGAACCGGCCACCGGGCCGGTCAGCTCGAAAGTCGTCACCGCCGTGATGCGGCGGTTGCGCTTCCCCCTCCGGTCGGGCTGCCAGTTGCCCGAGTTGCCCTCCCGGCGGAGCTCCACCACCGAGATCCCGTGGGCCATCATCGCGATGCGCTTCTGCGCCTCGGTGGTGGGCGCCTCCTCGTCGGCCACGCCGGCGAACATCAGCTGCTCGTCGGTGTACTCGTGGTTGACCACCAGCAGCGCCCGCCGCCCCTTCCGGTCCAGCGGCAGCAGCCCGATGTAGTCGCAGTTGTAGCCGAACTGCATGGCCTGGGCCTCCGGCGTCTGGTTGTCGACGTCGAAGTCCGGGGCGTCCGGGAGCACCGGGTCGCCCCAGCGCATCACCACGCCGTAGGTGTAGCCGGTGGCGGTGACCAGTTCGTCGAGGAGGTTCTGCTCGACCGGCTCGAACGTGAGCGGCGCGTTGGGCGCCGGCCGCCAGTTCAGCAGGTCCGTCTCATGGGCCCGTGCCGGGGCGGCCTGCAGCGGACCGGCCGCCACGACCAGGGCTCCGGCCCCGGCTGCCTTCAGCATGGTCCGCCGGCTGAACGCGCCCTCGACGACCTCGCCGATGGTCGGGTTGTCCGTCTTGTTCGGCACGGGGGCGTCGCAGGCGTTGCCGCACTTGTAGTAGCACGTCGTGTGGCTGCGGCTGCCGTGCCGGACGGAGTTCAGCAGCGGGAGCAGCAGACGACGGCGGGCGGGGACGATGTCCGTCATGGGAGGGGTCCTCTGGTCGGGTGGACGGTCCGACCCGGACGCTAGGAAGGGCGGCCCACCCAGCCGGTGAACGGCAGCAGAAGCGAGGGTGACCGGTGGGGGCCCCGGCGACGACCGGGCGTGTCGCGCCGAGGCACTCCCGCCGGCGACCCGAGGTGGCCGCCGATCAGCGCGTCGGACCACAGCGACCGTCCGGCCGGCTCCGGGTCGACGTGGGCCGCAGCGGCCTGGGAGTCCAGCGGCCAGAGCGCAGCAGGAGCCCGGCCGCCGTGTGCGGCCGGGCCCCTGCGTCAGCCGGTCAGCTGCCGATCCGACCGCCGTCGGTCCGGAAGACGACCGCCACGCTGGGCCGGGGGAACGGCCGCTCGGCCAACCGGTCCGGCCAGGTGCTGGACGGTGCCTCCCGGGTCGATCCGGGGGTCTCGCCGGGGTGCTGCACCGCGACGAACACGGAGCGGACGTCCGGGGTGATCAGCGGCCCGCTGCACTCCGCACCGATCGGCACCGTCAGGAACGCCTTGAGGTGCCCGCGCTCGGGCCCGGCCGTCGGCACGGCGAAGAGCCCGTCGTTCGTCCCGGCGTACGTGCCGACCTCCCGGTTCCTCGTGGAGAGCACGGTCCCGTCGGTGGAGATCCACAGGTTGCCGGCCGGGTCGAACTCCAGGTTGTCCGGACAGGACAGGGCACTGACCTGGCTCTTGTCGTAGCCGGCGAAGTACGTCCCGGGGGTCTCCGGGTCACCGGCCACAATGAACACCCGCCAGTAGAAGTCGTCCCCGGCGATCCCGTCGGTCTCCAGCCACTCCAGCACGTGGCCGTTCCGGTTGCCGGCCCGCTCCTCGTAGGTGCCGTCCTCGAGGTCGAAGGCGAAGGACCGGGACACCGGGTTGGGCTCGTCGGCGACCTCACGCTGCGAGTTGTTGGTCAGCGCCGCGTAGACGCGACCGTTGACCGGGTTGACCTGGATGTCCTCGGGCCGGTCCATCCGGGTCGGCAGCTGGGACGGGTCGACGACCACGGGTGCGGCCGGGTCGGGGAAGTCGCCGTTGGCGTCCAGCTCCTTGCCCAGCCGGTCGGCGGCCAGCCGGGTGAAGGTGAGCACCCAGGGCACCGACTTGCCCGGGATCATCGACTGCCCGTCCTTCACCAGCGGGAGCCACTGGCCGGTTCCGTCGAACTCACCGTCGGCGGGCAACGTCGCGAGGCCGTCGATCTGCTCGGGCGGCGAGTCGCCGGTGAAGCGTCCGACGTAGAGGTCCCCCTCCTCCAACAGCGTCATGTTGTGCGCGCGCGACGCGCGGTCGAAGCCGGGCCGGTAGCACTTCTTCGACACGAACTTGTAGATGTAGTCGAACCGCTCGTCATCGCCGGAGTAGGCCACCACGCGTCCGTCCTCGGCGATCTGGACGTTGGCCCCCTCGTGCTTGAACCGCCCGAGCGCCGTCCGCTTCTTCGGCGTGGAGGTGGGGTCGTACGGGTCGAGTTCCACGATGTACCCGAAGCGGTTGGGCTCGTTGGGCTCCTGGGTGACGTCGAAGCGGGGATCGACCTGGTCCCACCGGCGGCCGCCGGGCTCCTCCGTGGAGATGCCGTAACGCGACCACCGCGGCTCCCTCGGGTCCTCCGCGAACGGCGTCGACGGCCCGAAGTACTGGTTGAAGTTCTCCTCCCCGTGCAGGGTGGTGCCCCACGGCGTCGTGCCGCCGGCACAGTTGTTCAGTGTCCCGAGGACGTGGCGGCCCGCCGGGTCGGCGTGGGTCTGCACGTACTCCGAACCGGCCACCGGCCCGGTGAGCTCGAAGGTCGTCGCCGGCGTCAGCCGACGGTTGCGCTTCCCCTGCGGGTCCGGTCGCCAGTTGCCCGAGTCCCCGTCCCGGTGCAGCTCCACGACCGAGAGCCCGTGGGCCATCATCGCGATGCGCTTCTGCTGGTCGGTGGTGGGCGCGTCCTCGTCCGCCACGCCCGCGAACATGAGCTGCTCGTTGGTGTACTCGTGGTTGACCACGATCAGCGCCCGGTGCCCGCTCCGGTCCAGGGGCAGCACCCCGATGTAGTCGCAGTTGTAGCCGAACTGCTTCGCCTGGGCCTCCGGCGTCTGGTTGTCGACGTCGAACGCCGGGGCACCCGCTTCCACCGGATCGCCCCAGCGCAGGACGACGGCGTACTCGTAGCCGGTGGCGGTGACGAGCTCGTCGAGGAAGTTCTGCTCGACCGGCTCGAAGGTGAGCGGTGCCTCCGGGTGCGGCTGCCAGCCTCCGCCCGGCCTCTCGGCGGCCAGCGCAGGCGTGGTGCGCAACGGCCCCACCGCCACGACCAGCGCCCCGGCGCCGGCGGCCTTCAGCAGGGTCCGCCGGCTGAACGCAGACTCGACGACCTCGCCGATGGTCGGGTTGACCGACTTGTTCGGCACCGCAGCATCGCAGGCGTTCCCGCACTTGTAGTGGCACGTCGTGTGCGTGCGACTGCCATGGCGGACGGAGTTCAGGAGCGGGAGAAGGAGACGACGACGGGGCGGGGCGATGTCCGTCATGGGGAGTCCTCTGGTCGGCTGGGAAGGTCCGGACCGGGGACGTTAAGTGACTTTGCTCACCTTTCAGGCGAGCGGGAGACGAATGCTCGGCGACCCGCGGGACTCCGGCGGGGCGGCTCGGCGTGTCGTGTCGAACCGTAGCCGGGGGGTAGCTCCGGGCCAGGAGGTCAGACCTCGACGGGGAGGACCAGCAGTCGCAGCAGCCGGTCGGCCTCGGCGTCCGGGTCGGCGGTGAGCCCGGTGTGCACGGCGCTGGGCTGGACGACGGTGCTGCGCGGCGCGGTCAGCCAGCGGAACCGCGACCCCAGCGCCTCCCGCCCGGCGGCGCCCGCCCCGACCGCGGCGGAGCAGACGTCGGCGGCCGCCTGCAGCGCGGCGGTGATCGCCACCGGGTCCGCGGTCGGGTCGAGTGCGCGCAGCCGGTCGACGTCCAGGTGCAGCCGGGAGCCCAGGTAGTCCCGCTGCCGGCAGTAGACGAGCACCCCGGCGTTGAACGACTCCCCACGCTCGACCCGCGGCACCACCCGGAGCACCGCGTACTCGAAGGTGTCCCGGCCGGTCATCGCTGGGTCACGCCCTCCGGCGGGGGCGGCCCGAGCCAGGTCGGCCGGTTCTGCCCCCGCGGCGCGGTCCGTCGTCCCGCCCCTCCCGCCGCAGCGGCCGCGACGACGCCGGGGAGCCAGGCCTCACGAGCGGCCAGGCGCTGCAGCAGCTGGCCGACGTAGCGGGCGCGGACCTCGTCGGCGGGCTCCTCGGCCGTCGGTCCCTCCAGCCACGCATCGGGCACCTGGGCCAGCACCTCGGTGAGCAGCGAGCCGGTGACCTGCGCGGCCAGCGCGGCGTCGGCGGCCAGGACGTCGGGGTCGCACTCCACCAGGGCGTGCTGGGCCGCGTCGTACGCGCGGGAGACGGCGGCGGGCGCCCCCGGCCAGTTGTGGTGGAAGGTCAGCGCGGCACCGTGGTCGATCAGGTGCAGCCGCCCGTGCCAGAAGAGCATGTTCGGGTTGCGCCATGACCGGTCGACGTTGCCGATCAGCGCGTCGAACCAGAGCACCCGCCCGGCCAGCTCCGGGTCGACCTGGGCCGCCCCCGCCTCGAAGTCCAGCGCACCGGGCAGGTAGTCCATGCCGAGGTTGGTCCCGGCGGAGTTGCGCAGCAGCTCCTGGACCTCCTGGTCCGGCTCCCCCACCGCCAGCTCCGGGACGACGTCCACCGTCACCAGCGCGGGCACCGGCAGGGAGAGCCGGCGGGCCAGCTCCGCACAGACCACCTCGGCGGCCAGCACCTTCACGCCCTGCCCGGCGGCCCGCCACTTCACCACGTAGGTGCCGAGGTCGTCGGCCTCCATGAGCCCCGGCAGCGAGCCACCCTCGCGCAGCGGGGTGACGTAACGGGTGGCGGAGACGGCGGGGAGCACAGTGTTGCGCACCCTACCGGCGGGCCGGGGCACGGCTGGGGACACTGACGACGTGGGACTCCTCCGCCGCACGACGCTGCTGCAGCTGGCCGACGCGCCGTTCACCTACCCCGAGGTCGGGGCCACGCAGGACCCGACGCTGCCCGCCGGCTACCACCACGTCGAGCGGTCCGCCGTCGTCGGCTCCGGCCGGGCGGAGTTCGACCGGGCCGCGGCCGCGGTGTTCCGCTGGGCCGCCCAGCGCGGCGCGGGCCTGCGGGTCCTGGCCGACGGGCCGGCCAGCACCCCGGGCACGGTCGTGCTGATGACCGCGGGGCTGCGCCGGCTGGGGCTGGACGTCCCCTGCCGGGTGGTGTGGGCGGTCGACGAGCCCCGGCGACGCGGGTTCGGCTACGGCACGCTGCCCGGGCACCCGGAGAGCGGCGAGGAGTCCTTCGTCGTCACGCTGGAGCCCGGTGGCGACGTCGTGTACACGCTGCGGGCGTTCTCCCGGCTGGCGACGCCGCTGGCTCGGCTGGGCGCTCCGGTCAGCCGGCGGGCGCAGCGGCTGGCCCTGGACCGCTACGTGGTGGCGATCCGCCGAGCCGCCCGACAGGGCTGACCTAGGCCCCTGCCTTCGCCCGCTCCTCTTTGATCATGTCCTTGCTGCGGACCAGCCGCAGCAGGGTGACCACGAACAGCCCACCGGCCATGTTCAGCAGGACCGTGTACCAGAGCCAGGCCAGCCAGTCGCCGTAGCCGAACGGCGCCCCGGCGTGCAGTGCGGCGAAGATGATCAGCGAGTCCAGGATCGAGTGGAACAGCTGCAGCCCGGCCAGCACGAAGGCGCCACCGATCGCAGCCACGATCTTGGCGGGGTCGGACTCGGTGCCGTGCTGCATCCGGGTCATCAACGTGATGGCGATCCCGGCCAGGAAGGCCAGCGACGCCGACTGCAGGTCGAGCGGCGACTCCACGAAGTGGACGGCGCTCTCGATCGCGGTGGCCCGCAGGTCCGGGAAGGCCCGGACGACCAGCCACATGAACAGCCAGCCGCCCAGCAGGTTGGCCACCAGGGTGCCGCCCCACAGCTTGCCCAGCTGCGCGAAGCTGGCCCGACCGGCAGCCACGGCGGTCACCGGGACGAGGAAGCCCTCGGTGAACAGCTCGCTGCGGGCCAGCAGCAGGGCGATGAAGCCCACCGAGAAGGCCAGCCCGGCGAGCAGGTGGCTGCCCGTCTCGGCGTAGACGGCGAAGAGCAGCAGCACCCCGGTGCCGACCTCGAGCCCGCCGGCGAACCCGGTGGTGAGCACCTCGCGCCAGTTCCGGTGCAGTCGCTGCGCCCCGTCGCTGACGATGGCGTCGAAGGCCTCCTGCAGCTCGTCCTCGGTGGCGCCGTCGGCGTCGCCGAGCTCCTCACGCGCCGAGTCGGTGTCGCCGAACTCCTCGTTCGAGGGGTTGGTCTCCCCGAGGTCCTCACGGGTGGTGCCCACGGTGCTCTCCTGCCACGACGGCCGGGCAGTCGGGCGCCACGGTCCTGCGCCGGGCTACCCGCTGCCGGGCCGACCACACCCGACACCGACCACGTCACACGTCGTCGGGCGCCGTTTCCCCACCGCCGAGGACCGGGTAGCGGACCCCGACCCGTTCTCCGAGCACAGGAGCTCCCGCAGGCCCCCGAAGCGCCAGCCCGACCACTCCCGCCCCGGCCACCGTGAGCGCCACCGGCGTGGTCCACGAAGGCCCCGAGAAGGGGCGGGACCCCCGCGCCCAGGCCGGCGAGTTCCTCACCACGCCCAACGGCGTGCGCATCCCGGACACCGACCACTCGCTGAAGGCGGGACGCCGCGGGCCGGTGCTGCTGGAGGACTTCCACCTCCGCGAGAAGATCATGCACTTCGACCACGAGCGGATCCCGGAGCGCGTGGTGCACGCCCGCGGCGCCGGGGCGCACGGCGTCTTCACCGCCTACGGCAACGCGGCCGGGGTGACCCGGGCGGCGGTGCGGGCGGAGGAGGGCCTGGAGACGCCGGTGTTCGTCCGGTTCTCCACGGTGCTGGGCACGCGCGGCTCGGCCGACACCGTGCGCGACACCCGCCGCTTCGCGACGAAGTCCTACACGAAGGAAGGCACCTGGGACCTGGTCGGCGACAACATGCCAGTCTTCTTCATCCAGGACGCGATCAAGTTCTCGGACATCATCCACGCCGGGAAGCCGCATCCGGACCGGGAGATCCCGCCGGCACAGTCGGCGCACGACACGTTCTGGGACTTCGTCACGCTGCACACCTGGGCCGAACGAGGCGTTCGGGCAGCTCCGTATCCGTGGACAGCCCCTTGTGCTCGTTCACGGCTGGAACCCAACCGCCGGTAGTGACGACCCGTCTGCGTCGCACTGACACTCTGCGATGCCCCTACGGTGACGGTGTGATGCCAGCCGTCCTACGCCGGACCAGGAGGTGGGCCCGGTGAAGGCTGAGCGGCCTCGCGGGACCCTAGAGGTCAGCCACCCGGTGTTTGCCTGGATGTACGCACGCACCGCGGCTGCGATGGAGCGCCACGGCGCCGCCAAGCACCGACAGCGCCTGCTCGCCGACATCTCCGGGCGCGTTCTGGAGGTCGGGGCGGGGTCCGGCGCGAACTTTCCGCACTACCCGCCGGCGGTGACCGAGCTGGTCGCCGTCGAGCCCGAACCACGCCTGCGCGCCCTGGCCGAGGCCGCTACCTCCGGTGCGGCGGTACCGATCACCGTGGTCGACGGGGTCGCCGATCGGCTCCCGTCGCCGGATGGCGCATTCGACGCTGCAGTCAGCTCACTGGTCCTGTGCAGCGTGCCGGACCAGGCCACAGCGCTCGGTGAACTGCGGCGGGTGCTGCGGCCGGGTGGCCGGCTGTTCTTCTGGGAGCACGTGCGCGCCAGCGGGCGCGCCGCGGCGCAGGCGCAGCGCGCACTGGACGCCACGGTCTGGCCGATCCTCGGCGGAGGCTGCCACACCGCCCGCGACACAGCCGCGACGATCGAGCAGGCCGGGTTCACCATCGAACGCATCGAGCACTTCGCCTTCCCCGACGCCCGCATCCCGCTCCCGACGAAGCCGCAGATCCTGGGGACAGCGACCCACACCTGACCGCGCCACGTGCACGGCGCGCGCAACGACGCCGGCCGCGCGGCCTACATGCGTGGCCAGCGCCCCCTGGTCCGCAGCTGGGGGTCAGGAGGTGCGGCCGGGGGCTGCGGGGGTGACCCCGACCGTCGGCGCGGGCACACACCCGCCAGCGACTACGATGCTCGGTAGTAGTGTGGGGCCGGCGCTCATCCCGGTCAGCAAGCTCAGGAGGTCTGGTGCGCACAGTGTCAGGTCGCGCCGCAATCGGCGTGGTCGTGGTGACAGCCGGGCTGGTGTTGGCCGGCTGCGGCGAGGAGACCTCGCAGGGCGATGCCGTCTCCGGGGCCGGGGTGACCATCAGCGGTGCTGAGGTGACCGTCAGCGGTGCCGAGGACGGCTTCCACGGCACGCGGCTGGACCCGGCACCACCGCGCCCGGAGCTGGTGCTGCCCACGACCGGCGGGGAGCTGTTCGACCTCGGCGACCGGCCGGCCGACGAGGTCACGGTGCTGTTCTTCGGCTACACCCACTGCCCGGACCTGTGCCCGACGACGATGGCCGACCTCGCCCTCGCCCGGGACATGCTGGCGCCGGAGGTCCGTGACCGGGTGCAGGTGGTGTTCGTGACCGAAGACCCGGCCCGGGACACCCCGCAGCTGCTGAGCGAGTGGCTGGGCCGCTTCGATCCGGCGTTCACCGGGCTCATTGGCGGCACCGAGGCCACCGCCACCGTGCTGACCGAGCTGCACCTGCCTGAGAGCGCTGAAATCGCCGACCCGTCGACGGCGATCGTCCACCCCCACGACGTCGAGGACGGCAATGCGGAGGAGGCGCACGAGGCGGAGGAGGTGCACGAAGCAGAGGAGGCGCACGAGCCAGACGGGCACACGCACGGCGACTACGGCGTCGACCACGCCGGCACCGTGTACGTCTGGGGCCCCGGCGGTCAGGCAGTCATCTACACCGGCGGAACGACGCCGGGCCAGTACGCCGAGGACCTCAGCCGCCTGGCCGCCGCCGGCTGACCCCGCCCGGGCGCCAACCGAGTCAACCGGCGCCGGCGATGTGGAGGCTCCCGCCGGGAACGGTCAGCCCTCGGCGAGGTCTCGCTGCGTGCGCAGGTACTCCTCACGGTCGATCTCGCCGGCGGCATAGCGCCGACGGAGCAGCTCCTGGGCGCCGGGAGCCGCATCCGAGGGCCCGGACGTGCCGCGGGTCTGCTCGTCCCGATCCCGGCCGAGTCGGCGGGCCAACCAGACTCCACCCAGCGCCGCCAGGACGAGTACGGCGAGCCCGAGCAAGGCCCACAGCAGCATCCAGCCGCCCATCATCGTGCCCATCATCGTGCCGCCGTCGCCCATCGGTTGTCCTTCCCTCGGGCCGCCGGGAGCTCGCTGCGAGCGCCCGGCGGCAGATGTTCGGTGACCACTGGCCCCTGGTGCGGATCAGGCCTAATCGGCGTCGGCGTGCATCCGCTCGCACATCTGCGCCATGCCGGGATTCTCGGCCTGCATCAGCTCGTGCATCCGCGCCATGCCGGGGTTCCCCTGCTCCATCAGCTCGTGCATCTGCGCCATCCCTGGGCCCTGCGACTGCCCGCCGCTGCCCGGGTGCGCCTGGGCGACCCCGGCGGGGACGGCGACTCCTCCGGCGACCAGCACGGCTACCACCAGCGACCTGACCATGATCCACTCCTTCGCTTGCGTCGACCTGTCAAACTACTACCTTCCATAGTACCTCGGTCGGGACGGCAGCGCGGGTGCACGGCAGCATCGGCGGACGTGCGTTCAGTCAGGTCGTCGTCGTTCTCAGCGGTGTCGTGCTGCGACCTCGCTACCCCGTGACCGATCACGCCCGGCCGCAGGTGGCCCTGGCCACCTGCGGCCGGGCGTGATCGGTGGTGCGACTGCAGACGCGAGCCAGGAGGCCCTGCTGGAGGCCCCCCTGCTCGACGCCCGGAGGGCCGGCGTCAGCCCAGGGAGCTGATGAGGTCGCGGCAGGCGGCCTCGCAGCGACGGCAGGCCTCGGCGCAGACCCGGCAGTGCTCGTGCATCTCGGCGTGCTCGCTGCAGTTGTCCCCACACGCCTTGCAGGCGGCGGCACACGCCTCGAGGACCGCGCGGGTCAGGTTGGCGTCGTAGCCGGTGTGCCGGGACAGCACCCGCCCGGTCGTTGCGCAGACGTCGGCACAGTCGAGGTTGGTGCGGATGCACTTGGTCAGCTCGACGACCATGTCCTCGGACAGGCAGGCGTCGGCGCAGGCGGTGCACGCCTGGGCGCACTCGAAGCACGCCTCGATGCACTCCAGCAGCTTCTGCTTGTCCACCCCACCGAGGTCCTTCGGGTACGTGTCGAGCATCTGGGCGGCCACGGTCATGGGAACTCCTGGGTCTTGCGCGGCGCCGGCCGGCTCACGCCGCCGGCCGGGACTGACGCCGATGGCGTCGGCATACCCGTGCAGTCGTACGGAGAACAGCAGTTCGACATGTTCCTCGCCGCCTGGCGGTGGGGGGCCGGCTGCGGCGACGCACACCTGCAGGCGGCGCGGTCACGAACCGCCGGGTGAGTCAGAGGAGAGCAGCGTGTCGGTCAGCCGCTCCAGCTCCTCGGCGCTCAGCTGCCCCATCACCTGCTCGAGAACGCGCCCCTCGGCGTCCACTGCGAGGGTGATCGGGAGCCCACGGCCGCCGAGCTCGCGCAGCAGCTCCCCGTCGGCGTCGACGGCGTGCGGATAGCCGACCCCGAGCTCGGCCAGGAACGACCGGGCAGCTTCGGGATCGTCCTGAACGTCGACACCCAGGAACCGGATCTGCTCGCCGTGGCGGGCGTGGGCGTCCTGCAGCAGCGGCATCTCCTCCCGACACGGGCCGCACCAGGTCGCCCACAGGTTGACCAGGGTCGGTCGGCCGGTCAGCCGGTCCAGGGCCACGTCGGGACCTGGCCCCAGGCACGGCAGGGTCAGCGCGGGCAGCTGGTCGGCCTCCGCCGGCCGCTCGGGGAGCTGCTCGCAGGCCGGTGCGGCCGGCGCTGCCTCTCCGGCCGCGGACTCCCGATCCGGCGCACCCTGCTGTCCGGTAGTGCAGCCGGCCAGCAGGGTGGCTGCGAGCAGCCCGCCGGCCAGCCGGACCGCCATCAGCGCTCCCGGTAGAGCTCGGTGAAGGTCGCACCGCCGTCGGTCGAGGCCAGCACCGCACCGTCCACGGCGACGTAGACCTCGTTCTCCTCGACGGTCAGCGCCGCCGGCGCGCCGCCGACGTTCCCGGCCTCGGCCCAGGTCTCCCCGGCGTCGGTGCTGCTGAAGACCGTGCCGTCGGGAGCCACCCCGGCGGCCTGTCCCCCGTCGGCGGCGATGTCGACCAGCACCATCAGCGGCGCACCCTCAACGGCGGTGAACGTCCCCCCGGCGTCCTCGCTGACCACCAGACCGGCCTCGGTGGTGGCCAGCACCCGCTGGGGGTCGGCCGGGTCGGCGGCCAGGTCGGCGATGCGCATGTCACCGCGGTCGGCCCACTCCTCGCCGTCCTCGCTGACGAGCAGCTGGCCGCCGCTGTAGCCGTAGATCGTGCCGTCGGCGGCGTCCAGGGCGTGGAAGTCGGCTTCGCCGGCCAGTGACAGCGTCTCCCAGGTCTGGCCGCCGTCGGTGGTCTCGATCAGGCCGAGGTTGCCCGGCCCGCCCTGTCCGGCGCCGGGGTGGCCACTGGCCAGGTAGTGCTGCGGGCCGGCAACGGTGAAGCCCATGAAGTCCTGCACCCGGTCAGCGATCCGGGTCAGCTCCCCGCTCTCGGAGATGCGCACCAGCCCGTAGTGGGTGCCGGCGTACAGCTCCCCGTCGCCGGGGTCGACGCCGAGGCCGTGCACGTGCTCGAGGGTGACCTCTTCGCCGGAGGCATGCGCGTCGCCCTCGTGACTGTGGGTCTCACCGCCGGCAGCCTCGCCGGCGGCAGCCTCGCCGTCGGTGCCGCAGCCGGCGAGGAGCAGCGCGCCGGCCGCGGCCACGCCCAGTGCGTTCCAGCGCCGTGAGCTGCGGCCCGGCATCCCGGGTCGGGTCGAACGGGTGGTGTGGACGGGCAGGACGGACGACAGCATCAGTTCCCCAAGGGCCGGACAGTGCTTACTACCGTCCATAGTAGACGGTGCGGCCAGCCGCCGGTCAGACCCAGTCGGCCCCAGGGAGCAGGCACAGGCCACTGGCCACCGCATCAGCGAGCGGCCACGCGGCCAGCGCCACCGGCCCGGTCACCACCGCGACGACGGCAAACCCGGCACTCAGCCGGGCCAGCAGGCCCAGTGGGGCGCCCGGGCGCAGGAGCCGGGTCACCCGGAACGCACCGGCACCCTGGGCGGCCGGCAGTGCAGCGGCCGGAGCACGCATGCCGGCGAGGGTCACCAGCGCGGAGGCGACCTCGACCCGGTCCACGCGCCGGGCGGCGGCGTCGTCGGCGAGCAGCTCGACCAGCCGCTCGACCTCCGCCCGGCCCTGGGTGAACAGCGGCACACCGGGGAAGGCTCGCTCGAGGGTTCGCACCGCGCCCGCGGCCAGGTGGTGACGGCCGCGCAGGTGGGCCCGCTCGTGGGCGAGCACGGCGGCGAGCTCGTCGCCGGTGAGCGCATCGAGGGCGGCGGTGGTCACCACGACGCTGCGGCGCCGCCCGGGCAAGCAGAACGCGGCCGGCCGGTCGGAGTCCAGCACCGCCGCACCCAGGGACGGCTCGGTGCGTGCGCCGGTGGCGATGGCGGCGTGCAGCCGGTGGCGTTCCCGGCGGGTGCGCCTCATGTCGCCGACTGCCACCCAGCCCAGGCGCAGCAGCGTGCCGGCGGTGAGCGCGACGCCGGTGAGCACGGCGGCCAGCTGTCCGGGTGAGCGGTACACCCCGGCGATCGTCATCGCGCAGGCGTCGAGGATCGCGGCCAGTCCCTGGCTGACCGCGGTCGCCGGCACCAGCAGCGTCAACCCGGCCAGCACCACCGAGACCAGGACCCCGGCCGAGGCCGCCAGCCATGCGGCCAGCGCCAGCCGTGGAGACCGCGCCGACCAGCCGGCACCCAGCGCCCGCGGCGCCAGCACCGCCATGACCGCGGCGAAGGCGAGCAGCCCGACCGCGGTGGTCACGCGTTCTTCGCCTGCCGGGCGGCCTCGACCGCACTGCGCAGGCTCGCGACCGATTCGGGGTCCAGATCGGCGACGAAGTGCATGAGGACCTCGTCGCGGTCCCCGGCCGCGCCGAGCACGTCACGCAGCTGCACCGCGGAGTGCTCGGCCCGGGTGCGGGTGGGGCTGTACCGCCAGCCGCGGCCTTCCATCTCCCGCCGCAGCGCGCCCTTGCCGGCCAGGTTCGAGCACACGGTCATCACCGTGGTGTAGGCCAGCGACCGGGTCGTGTTCAGCTCCTCGAGGACCTCGCGCACCGTCGCCGGGGTCCCACGTCGCCACAGAACGTCCATGACCGCGGCTTCCAGCTCGCCGAAGGGTCGCATCGCCACCTCCATCACCGTTCCAGCGCACGACCGGGTGCTGCACCGTGTCGCCTGGGCAACCCGCCGACGTCGGCGGAACTTCCGGCCACAGTACTACCGCACGTAGTGGGCGAGGCCGCCGCGCCGACCACCCGATCGGGTCACCCGGGCACGGGGGCAGGACGGACTCGACGCGCTGAGGAGGCGACCAGCAGGGCCGCGCCGCCCACGACGAGCAGTGCCGACCACAGTTGCGGCTGGGTCAACCTGACCAGTACCTCGGGGTTGATCCGGATCTCCTCCACCAGGAACCGCGCCGTTCCGCTGAGCACCGCGTACAGCCCCACGACGGCCAGCGGTGACCACCGAGTTCGCAGCGCCCACAGCAGCCCGCCGACGGCGAGTGCGGCGGCGGCTTCGTACAGGGACGCCGGATGCACCGGCACCACCGTGGGCACCATGCCGTTGGGGAACGCGGTCGCCCACGGCAGGTCCGAGGGCTGACCGTAGGAGCCGTCCCCGGCCAGGAAGCAGCCGATCCGGCCGATCCCGTAGGCAACCGACAGCGGTGCGGCCGCCACACCGGCCAGCTGCGCCAGCGGCAGCCGGTAGCGGCGGGCCATCACCATCACCGTGGCGGCGCCGGCGATCAGGCCGCCGTACCAGGTGAACCCCGAGCCCCCGAAGGAATGCGCCGACAGGTTGTCGGCGTGCTCGGCCAGGAAGTACAGCTTGCCCCCGGCGAACCCGACGACCGTGGCGGTCGCCACGATGGACCAGGCACGGTCGGGCTCCCAGTTCAGGCGGCGGAACTCCCGGGCCAGCAGGTAGCCGGCGACCAGGGCGGCGGCGGCCTTGCTGACCCCATAGCTGTGGATGGGGAAGCCGAAGACCTCGAACAGGATCGGTCTCACCGATCGATTCCTCTGGTACTGGAAGTCCCGGGCGGCCCGACGATCGCGCGGGGCACCCGGCGCCCTCACCGGAAGCCGGGGGGTTGGACTACCGGGCGCGCAGCTGGTCCCGCTCAGCGCGCGCCTGGCGCAGCTGCCGGTCCAGACCCTCGATCCCAGCCCGATCTCTGGTCGGGCTGAGGTGGCAGGCTCCGCTGCGCAGCGGCCGCAGGCAGCACCGATAGGCCACGGCCAGGGCCACGGCGAGGACGAGGACCGGTACCACCCACTCGCTCATCGGCGCGGCTCGGCCAGCCGCGGGTGCCCACCGGCATCGGAGCGCTCGGCGCGCAGCTGGTCGATCTCGGCGCGCAGGCCGGCGAGCTCGATCTGCTTGTCCTCGGTCGCCTGCGGCCGCGACCTGTGGCCGCGGTTCATCATCCACATCATCGCGCCCATGCCGATCGGGCAGGCCAGCAGCGCCAGCAGGTAGAGCAGCTCGGACATCGGCCCTCCAGGGATGCGGGACGCCCCGACGGCGAACCACTACGGTCGATAGTAGACGCCTGCTGCTACCTGTCATAGTAGGTCTCGTGGTGAGGGAGCATTTCTGTCGCACGGCTCGCCGTCGCAGGCGTTCGGGCTCGGTCACGACGGTTCGGCCGCGGAGGCGTCGATGAGCCGGCCGTTCAGCCGCCGGACTTTGTTGCTGGCCGCCGGGGTAGCCGCTGGGGCGCTGGCCGGTTGTTCCGCCGGGGAGGGCGGTGGCGCTGCGGCCACCCAGGAGTACGAGTTCACCGAGCCGACGCCGGCGGCGACGGTGATCGCCGAGGGCCGGCGGGCGCCGGCGCCGGCCTTCTCCGGTGAGCTGCTGGACGGCAGCCCGTTCGACTCCTCTTCCCTTGCCGGGGACGTCGCGGTGATCAACTTCTGGGGGTCGTGGTGCGTGCCCTGCCGGGTGGAGACCCCGGAGTTCCAGGCCGTGCACGCCGACGTCGCCGACCGCGGGGTCCAGTTCCTCGGCATCGACGTCAAGGACCAGCGGCAGCTGGCAGTCGCCTTCGTCGAGGAGCTGGGGGTGGCCTACCCGTCGGTGTTCGACCCGCGCGGTGAGGTGGCGATGGCCTTCCGCGGCTTCCCGGCCAACGTGGTGCCCTCCACGGTCCTGCTCGACCGCACCGGGCGGGTGGCCGCCGTCTACACCGGCCAGGTCCGCGGCGATGACCTACGCACCGCCGTCGAGCTCCTCCTGGCCGAGGACCGGGCGTGAGCGACCTCGGCACCACCTTCGCCGACGTCGTCACCGACGGCTCGCTGCTACTGGCGATGGCGGTGGCCGCCCTGGCCGGGCTGATCAGCTTCGCCTCCCCCTGCTGCCTGCCGCTGATCCCCGGCTACGTCAGCTACGTCGCCGGGCTCACCGGATCCCAGGCCACCGCCGGCCGGGTCCGGGTCCCAACAGGGGCGCCGGGGACGCCAGCACCCGGCTGCGCCACCGAGAACGACACAGAGGCCGTTGCGGACAGCTCGCCTCCCGCCGCCGCGGCAGCTGCCGGCCGCGGCCGGGTGCTGGCCGGATCGCTGCTGTTCATCGCCGGGTTCAGCGCCGTGTTCATCTCCTTCGGCGCCCTCTTCGGCGGCCTGGGCCGGCTGCTGCTGGAGTGGTCCCCGGTGCTCACCCGGGTCGCCGGTGTGGTCGTCATCGCGATGGGCCTGTCGTTCCTCGGCGTCCTGCCGTGGCTGATGCGGGAACGACGCATCCACCGACGTCCCCCGGCGGGGCTGGCCGGCGCGCCGCTGCTGGGCGTCGTGTTCGGGCTCGGGTGGACGCCCTGCCTCGGCCCGACCCTGGCCGCGGTCAACACGCTGGCCTACACCCAGGCCTCGGCCGGCCGCGGCGCGATCCTCGCCGCCGCCTACTGCCTGGGCCTGGGCGTCCCCTTCGTCCTCGTCGCCCTCGGCGCCCGCCGCGCACTGACCTTCTCCGCCCTCGCACGCCGCCACGCCCCCACCGTCATGCGAGTCGGGGGCACACTGCTCATCCTGCTCGGGATCCTGCTGGTCACCGGCTGGTGGGAGGCGTTGATGATCTGGCTGCGAGCGTGGCTGGGCGCCACCGGGCTCGGCACCTCGATCGTGTGACTTCCATGCCGACCTGGCCGACGCCGACGTACCGATCGCCGGCCACCCCGGCATCTCCGCCGAACAAGCATGCTCATCGAGCTCGGGCGCAGCCCAACGGCAAGCGCCTTGGAACGCGCCGACGAGCGCCAGTCGAGATGCCGACGGTCCAGTGGCACCACTGGGACCGTCGCTGAACGTGACCCCCTCTCCCGGGGCCTGGCCAGTGCGGGCTTTCAGCTGACCCATCAGTTCAGGACTCGCGACCACTGGCGCGGACCCTGGACCGCGCGGAAGGCGGGGTGGTCTCTGTCGTCCGACGCGGCGCCCCGGTCGTGGTTGCACCGAGACCGAACGGGCCGTCCTCACCGGGTGGCACACCATCGGGATCGGGCCGGTGGCCGGCACCCCGCGGGAGGGGGGAGACCGAGACCGCGCCGGCGGACGCGCTCGAGGTGACGCTGGCACAGCTGACCGACCTGCTCGGTGCCGCCGACATCAACTGCGGATCCGTGCGCTCGATGCGTGTCGTCCCAATGGCCGTTGGTGTGTTGGGATGAGACGTCAGGCTCGCGGCGAAGATGGAGGACCGATGACCGACGACAGCTGCGACCTGCTGTGCCTGGACCTGGCGCAGGCCGAGGCCGTCCGTGCCCGGCTGACCGGGCAGGAGCAGGCCCGCGCGCAAGCAACGCGGGCCAAGGCGCTGGCCGACCCGACGCGACTCCGGATCGCTGCGGCACTGGGGTTGGCCGAGCTGTGCGTGTGCGATCTCGCCTGGGTCACCGAGCTGCCGGAGAAGACAGTCAGCCACCACTGCGGCGTGCTGCGCGGAGCAGGCCTTGCCCAGTCCCAGCGGCAAGGGAAGCTGGTCATGTACCGGCTCACCGATGTCGGGCACCGGCTGCTGAGCGCCGTGACCGGCGAGGCGGTGGCCCGATGAGCGCCGCCCACGCCCATGCCCCCGCACCCGCGGGCCTGCCCGTCACCGAGCGGGCCCGGCTCGGCCGCCGCGCGCGGCTGCTGGCCGGCGTCAGTGTGTCCTACAACGCGGTGGAAGCGGTCGTGGCGATCACCGCGGGGCTGGTCGCCGGGTCGGTGGCGCTGGTCGGCTTCGGCGCCGACAGCATCATCGAGGTGTCCAGCGGGCTGATCGTCCTGTGGCAGTTCTCCCACCGGCTGCCCGAGACCCGGGAGCGGGCTGCGCAGCGGGCGATGGCGGTGGCATTCGCCGCGCTGGCGGTGGTCGTTGGCGTGGAGTCGGTGCGGGCGCTGGCCGCCGGCGCCGAGCCCGAGGCCTCGCCGGTCGGGATCGCGCTGACGGTCGCCTCGTTGATCGTCATGCCGTTCCTGTCCTGGGCGCAGCGGCGCACCGGGCGAGCGCTGGGCTCGGACGCCGTCGTGGCCGACGGCACGCAGACCGCGCTGTGTGCCTGGCTCTCAGCGGCCGTCGCCATCGGCCTGATCTTGAACGCGGCCCTCGGGTGGAGCTGGGCCGATCCGGTCGCCGGCCTGGTGATTGCGGCCGTCGCCGCCCGCGAAGCGGTGCAGGCGTGGCGGGGCGAGGGCTGCTGCGCGCCGTCCCGACCGGGGGCCGACGGACACGACGCGGGGAGTGCCGGCGGGTCGGGCTGCTGCGGTGACGGCTGCAGCGACGCGTGCTGTGCCCACGATGCGCCGGCACCGCAGACCCTGACCATCACGCCCCGGGAGTAGCTCCGATGACCACCGCCGCACTCGTTCTCTACGTCGTGGCGCTCGTCGTGCTGTTCGGTGTCCGGTCGGCGGTCCAGTACCGCCGCACCGGCTCGGCCGGTTTCCACGGGATCTCCGGCACGCCGGCGCAGGCCGGCTGGTGGGGCGGGGTCCTGTTCCTCGCTGCCCTGGTCGCCGGGCTGGCCGGCCTGCTGCTGGCCGTCCTCGGCGTCGTTCCCGCCGCCGCGCCAGCCGCCGTGCAGCTGGCCGGGCTGGTGCTGGCCCTGGCCGGGTTCGCCGCGACGCTGGCCGGGCAGACCGGCATGGGTGCCTCCTGGCGGATCGGTGTCGACCCGGGCGAGCGCACCGATCTGGTCACCACGGGCGTGTTCGCCCACGTCCGCAACCCGATCTTCACGGCGATGACCGTCGCCCAGGCCGGTGTGGTGCTCATGGTCCCGACCTGGGTGAGCATCCTGGCGGTGGTCGCGCTGGTGGCCGCGATCCAGCTGCAGGTCCGGTCCGTGGAGGAGCCCTACCTGCGCACCGTCCACGGCGGGACGTACGCCGCCTACGCCGAGCGGACCGGCCGGTTCCTGCCCGGCGTCGGACGTCTCACCGCGGCGGCCCCTCTCGCCTCCCAGGGAAGGAGCACCAGATGAGCGCCGGACACGACCACGCGCACGGCGGGGCCGGAGCCGACCGCCGCCGCCTGCTCATCGTGCTCGCCCTGACCGTCAGCGTGCTCGTCCTGCAACTGGTCGGCGCGCTGGTCTCGGGATCCCTGGCGCTCGCCGCGGACTCCGCGCACGCCGCCACCGACGCCGCCGGCCTGGTCATCGCACTGCTTGCGGCCACCTTGGCGTTGCGCCCGGCCACGGCCCGGCGCACCTGGGGGTACCGGCGGGCCGAGGTGCTCGGCGCCACCCTGCAGGCCGCCGTGCTGCTGGCCGTCGGCAGCTGGATCTGCATCGAGGCCGTCGGCCGGCTGTTCGAGCCGACCGAGGTGGCCTCCACCTCCGTGCTGGTCTTCGGCGCGCTCGGCCTCGCCGCCAACATCATCGGCATCCTGGTGCTCACCCGCGGCGGCGCCCGCGAGGGCAGCGTCAACATGCGCGCGGCGCTGCTCGAGGTCGTCAACGACGCGCTGGGCTCGGTCGCGGTGCTGGTCTCCGCCGCCGTCATCGCGCTCACCGGATGGCAGCAGGCCGACGCGATCGCCTCCCTGGTGATCGTCGCGCTCATCGTGCCGCGCACGCTCAAGCTGCTGCGCGAAACGGTGTCGGTGCTGTTGGAGAGCGCCCCACCGGGACTCGATCTGGACGCCGTGCGCACCCACCTGCTCGCCCAACCCCGCGTGCTGGAGGTCCACGACCTGCACGCCTCCCAGATCACCACCGGGCTGCCGGTGCTCACCGCGCACGTCGTCGTGGAGGACTCCTGCTTCTACGACGGGCACGCCCCGCAGGTGCTCGACCGACTGCAGGCCTGCCTCGCCGAGCACTTCGACATCAGCGTCGAGCACTCGACCTTCCAGCTGGAGGCCGCCACGCACGCCGACCACGAGCTCGTCGCCCACGACTGACCGGCGTACGTCCACCCCAGGGCGGTCGTCGATCGCACTGCGGCGGGCCGGGCACCCGGCGATGTCTTCGCCGCCGGTGGGGTCAGTGGGGTCGGCGCCAGCCGTCGAGTAGCTGCTCGGGCCCCAGCACCGGGACGCCCTCGAACGTCGTTCCGGAGCGGGACACCACCAGCAGTGGGGTGCTGGCCGACGCCCCCGGCAGCTGGCCGCGGTGGGTGACCAGTGCTGCGAAGTCGCGATCGTCGAACGGCTGGTTCTCCAGCCACTTGATGGAGCCGACTGCCTGGATGCGCTGGGCGACCGGCTCGCGGTCGGCGATGACCAGGTCGATCTCGGTTTTGTGGGTGCGGGTCCAGAAGCCGCCGACGACGCCGCCGGCCCCGCCGCGGGCTTCGGCCGGCAGCCGGGACAGGGTCTCCCGGATGACCGGTTCGATGGCGCGGCCGCGCCAGGAGGTCCACGCGGACTGGATGCGCCCGAGCACCCGGTCGCCGCGGCCGCGGTCGATCTCGGCGAGGTGCGGGCCGAGGAAGCTGAGCCAGAACCGCAGGTAGGGGTCCGCGACCCGGTAGCGGGTCTCCCGGGAGGCTGCGGTCGACAGCGGGATGTCGGCGGCCACGACGCGCTTGCTGCGCAGCAGCGTCAGCGACCGATTCAGGGACGGCTGGGGAAGGTCGCCGGCCTTCCGCCCAATCGTCGTGAAGGTGCGCTCGCCCGAACCGATCGTCGACAGCACACGCCGGGCCTGGGTCTCAGTGGGGAACTCGGCGGTCAGTGCCCGTTCGCCGCTGACCAGCAGCGCCGATGTGGAATGCGACAGTGCCCCCTCGAGGTACTCCCACAGGGACAGGCCACGGGGCCACTCCTGGCAGATCAGCGGCAGGCCGCCGGTGACGAGGTAGGCATCGAAGGTGGCAGCCGGGTCGAGATCGAGCATGGCGCCGACCTCCCGGGGGCTCAGCGACGGCACGACCATCTCGGTAGCGCGCTGGTGGAAGGGGCGGCCGTACTCGTTGAGCGCCTCCATCATCGCCAGATCCGAGCCGACGCCGATGAGCAGCGCCGGGTGGCGGGCGATGACCCGGTCGAACACCTTCTGCAGCGTGCCCTCGAACGCCGTGTCAGCGCCGGTCAGGTACGGCAGCTCATCGATCACGACGATGCTCGGCCCATCGGTCGGCACGGCGGTGGCCAGCAACCGCAGCGCGGCCTCCCAGGTGCCCGGGACGACACCGGCGAAGGTCTCCGCACCGGGGAGGTCGGAGTCGGCGACTTCCTGGGCGAACAGCCGCAACTCCTCGGCCGGCGACTGCATCGAGGCGGTGAAGTACACGTGCGACACCCCGGCCCGCTCGATGAACTCCTCGATCAGCCGGGACTTGCCCACCCGGCGACGGCCGCGGACCAGCAGCGCACGGCCCGGCCGGTCGCCGCCGGCGCGGACCAGATCGAGCTGGCGGTCCAGCAGCCGCAGCTGCTCGTCCCGCCCGATGAAGACGCCCATGCCGCCACCTGCCTACCCTGGAAGGATACTATCCTTCAGGATAGTATCCTCGAGCGATAGTCCGTCCGGGGTCTGGCGGACCACTGGAAGCAGCGCCAGCAGCCGGGAGCAACGGTCAGCAGCTCTGTCGACCAATGGTCAGCGAATGCTGCCCCGCCGGGCCCGCGGACCAGCTCCCCGCGCTTCACGGCGGGTGCGGGTAGCAGCCGGCGACGACGGCAGCGACCTCACCGGTCCCCGTCGACTGCCCAGCGGGGTGGTCGTGCCGCCAGCTGGGCGTTCATCGTCTCCACGAGCTGCACCCACTCGGGGTTGATCGCCGCCAGCTCATCCAGTTCCACGTCGCAGTCCCACCGCGCCAGCCCCAGCTGGAAGCGGGCGTAGATCGGGTCGAAGCCCAAGGCGACGGCCATGCACATGCCGAGCCGGCGCAGCCGTGGATCCTCGGGCAGGTGCGCGGCAGCCTCCAGGCGCTGCACGTCGCGCGGTGAGCACCGCTCCACCCGCGAGACCAGCTGGGCCAGGTGCTCCCGGCTCATGCCACGGCGCGGGCCGGTGCCGGCGCTGCCCCGCACGCTGCGGAGCCGGTCGCCCCACGTCCACTGTGGGACGCTCCCTGAGCGGGTGGATGGCTGGCTGGAGAACAGCTCGTCGACCTCCCGGTGCATCTCGACGATGTCCCGCTCGGCCAGCAGGCTGCCCTGCACCGCAGCGAGGTACTCCTCCCACGCCAGGACCGGGACCTGGAAGTGGTGGTAGGCCACGCGGAGCTCGTCGTGATGCTCGACGGTCCCGAACTGCCCGGCCAGCTCGGCCGACGCCGCGGCGAACCCCGGACCGTGTGCGGAGCACCGGATGTGGTTGGACAGCTCCCCGCTCCGGCGCGGCCGGCCGGAGTGCTGCCAGCGGGGTGCGATGCAGTGCGCCAGCTCGTGGAACACGATCATGTCGTTGAGCATCGAGGGGTGCAGGCTGATGGTCCACGACGTGGACTGCCCCAGGCCGCCCGGGCGCGCGAACGAGCTGACCCACCCATCGGCCTCGCATCCTCCGAGCCGCACGCCCACTCGGACGTCGTAGGCGACGTTGTCCCGCCACCACGCTGACCGCTCCACCCGGCGCACGAGACCCCGGGCGGCAGTGACGTCGGTCAGAGGCTGCCCCAGCCGAATACTCTGCTCGGCCGAGTAGAGCCGCCACGTGGTGACGCTGTCGTACACGGGCCTGGATCTACGCAGCGCCGCCGCCCTCCACGGCACTGGCAACGGTCGTGTGACCCACAGGTCAGGCGTGCGGGCCTCTCGCTTGCACGGTCGCGCTGCAGGTCGCCCGGTGTCGGCTGCGCGCACGGGCCATCTCGGTGGGCACGCATGCGCCGACGGCCTGCAACAGGCTGACGAGCCACTCCTCCAGATCGAACTCCGGGTCGGCCCAACACCGGATCCCGTCGTCGCTGTGTCGGGTGATGTAGCCGGCGAAGACCCGCCAGGTCTCCTGCGGGCGGTAGGGGTCCGGCACGTCATCCGCGTTCTCGCCGGCCGGGGGGCGGAACGGATCACGCAGCACGACGCCGCCGTAGCCGTTGCCCGATCGCCGCGGACGAAGGTCGGGGTCGAGCGTGGGCGCGGTGGTGCACGCACGCAGCCGGTCCCGTAGCTCGGCCAGGTGAGCAGGGGGGGTGAGGGTGGGATCGCCGATGCCGGCCTGGCACAGCGCTAGGACATCCCGCTCGGCCAGCGCCAGTCGGCGCAACAGTGCAGACCGGCCGCGAGTACTGGTGGCGTGCGGCCCGGACTGAGGAGGACGCTGCTGATGCGCCGCGCGCGAAGGCCAGCACATGCCCTTGACGGTGCGCCATCGGAAGCAGCTGACAAGAAGGCCAGGCCGCTGACCCACACGGTAGGTGGGTGGGGCTACGGGTCGACGTAGTCGGGGTTGGCCGCCCGGCCTGCGGCGCCGAGCAGCTGCGGATGGGTCCGTCGGACAGCGGTCAGCACCGGCTCGGGCAGCGCGGTGCTCATCACGCACAATCCCCACAGCGGCGAGGCGGCGAAGGCGGAGTTGATGACCGCCTCATACCGCTGCCACTCGTGCCAGTCAGCGTCGGTGGTGCCGAAGTCGACCTCGCCGACCACCCGGATCCGCCGACCAAGGCCGGCCTGCTCGGCCAGCCCGCGGAACGTGATGATCGCCGTCGGTGTGCGGGCCGCCCCGCACCGTGCCGACCTGCCGCTCGGTGTCCCCGTCGTCTCTAGGCCCAAGGCTCCCAACCCCCATCGTGCCGGACGCGCTCGGGCAGGGGCGGCCCGGAACCGCGGTAGACGCCCACTTCCGTTCCGCTACTCGGCGCCCCGATGGGGACACGGCAACGGGTCGCTCTCGCGCCGTCGGACGGGGTGCTGGAGCCAGCGCCCCGCGCAGCCGACCCCGCCACGGACCAGGACCTCGCCTCGCGGGTTGCGTGTGCCAAGAGTTGCTTGTGCCAATCGCTGCGTGTGCCAATCGGCACGCGTTTGGCAACGCGCGACCTGAGATTGTCAAGGCGCAACTCTTGGCAGCTCAGGCAACTCCACGCGTGCCAATCTCATGCAACTGCTCAATCGGCGCCTGGGGCGACGGCGCCGAGGTGCTGACCGCGACCGGGTGTGGGAGCGCGCCGGTCTGGTGGCGGCGAGCGCGGTATCGCCCGCCGTCTGACCGGCGGGCCAGGACGGGGACGGCGAGGGGCGAGGTGCTGCGGTCGCCTCGCCCCCGCCCGGCGTCGCCGGAGGCAAGCCTCCCCTCACTTCTCCCCCGGCCGTCCGGCTACGGTGCACCCGTGACGCAGGCGGCCGGGGCAACGATCCGCCCCCGCGTCGAACCCGGCGCCGAGCGGCCTGCCGGCCGGCGCTGGCGACCGTGGGAGGTGCTGCCCCCCGCTCTCCTGCTCGCCCTCGGCACCGTGCTCCTGCTCCCCGGCCACGGGCTGTGGTTCGACGAGCTGTTCACCGCGGAGGTCTCCCGGCGATCGCTGGGCACCATCGTCAGCGCGGTCGTCCAGGGCCGGGGCACCACGAGCTATCTGGTCGACGTGCCGCCGTCCTACAACGCCCCCTACTACCTGGTCACCTGGGCCTGGAGCGCACTTCCCGGGCTGGGCGGGGACACCTCCCTGCGGGTGCTGTCACTGCTGGCCGCCGCCGGCGGGCTGGCGCTGATCACCCGGGCGGTCAGCCGGTTGGCCGGCACCGGGACGGGCGTCCTGGCCGGGGTGGTGGTCGCCAGCAGCCCGTTGCTGCTGGAGCAGGCGGTGGAGGCACGCAGCTACGGGCTGGCGGTGCTCGCGACCGGCGGGGCGCTGCTGGGGCTGACCCGCTGGCTGCAGGACCCGCCCACCGGCCTCATGCTGTTCGGCCTCGCCGGCGCGGGCATGGGCCTGGCCCACTGGTACGCCGCGACCGTGCTCGCCGCCTTCGTCCTGGCGGCGCTGGTGCTGCGCGGCCGCCCGGCTGACCGGCCTGCCTCCCGACGCAGGGGCCTTCCTGGCGATGGGACGGGCTGTCCGCGCCACCGTCGTCACCGAGCGCGCCCCCAGCGTCGTGCTGGCCGTCGGCGCCTCCGGGCAGCCGGTCGCCAGCGTGCCGGTGACGCGGGATCCGCGGCCGGTCGGCGACTCGGCCTGGAGCGGGCGGGCGCGGCTGGCGCAGTCGGTACGGTCGCTCGTCTGGGCCTTGCGCTCCCGGCGCT
>NZ_JAAKGN010000318.1:0-1606 GCF_011039295.1 Modestobacter sp. KNN46-3
CCGCCTCCTCCAGCCCGGCCCGCTCCAGCAGCCGGCGCACGACGTCGACGTGCGCGTCCTCGCCGGTGTGGCTGCCGGCGGCGATCGCCAGCTCCGGCCCGGTCAGCGGGGCGCCGGCGGTCAGGCAGGCCAGCGCCTGCAGCGGCTTGGTGGTGGAGCGCGGCAGGATCGTGGCGTCGGGGTCGCCGAGGGACAGCGCGACGGAGCCGTCGGCGTCCAGGGCGAGCAGCGAGCCGAGGTGCCGGCTCTCCACCAGCCCCGAGCGGCGGACCACGGCCAGTTCAGCGGACAACGGGGGTCTCCAGTTCACGATCGGCGGCCTGCTCGGCGGGCCCGGACGGCGGCGCCACCTGGCGACGGACCCGGGTGCGCAGCCGTGCGGCCAGGTAGGACAGGGCGCCGTTGAACACCAGGTAGATGAGCGCCACGACGAGGAAGGTCTGGATGAGCAGCCGGTTGTAGGCGCTGAGCACCTGGGCTCGGTACAGCAGCTCGGTGAAGGCGACGACGTAGCCCAGCGACGTGTCCTTGATCAGGCTCACCAGCTGGGTGACCAGCGACGGCGTCACGTGCCGCAGCGCCTGGGGCAGGACGACGAACCGCATCGCCTGGCTGCGCCGGATGCCCAGGCTCAGCGCCGCCTCGGTCTGCCCACGCGGCAGGGCGAGGACCCCGGCCCGGACGATCTCGGCGACCACCGCGGCGTTGGCGATGGTCAGCGGCACGACGAGCTTCCAGAGCACCGGCAGGTTGATCCCGTAGGCCGGGAGCCCGAAGAGCATGAGGTAGATCAGCAGCAGCACCGGGAGGGTGCGGGCCACCTCGATGTAGCCGGTGCACAGCCAGCGCAGCGGCCGGTTCTGCGAGAGCCGCCCGATGGCCAGCAGCACCCCGAACGCCCCGGCCAGGACGGCGACCAGCGCGGCCGCCAGCGCGGTGCCGCGCAGCCCGACCAGCAGGTAGGACCAGATCGGCCAGTCGAGGAACGGCGTCCACCGGTCGGCGTCCAGCTGCCCGGTCCGGCCGAACTGCACCAGCGCGAGCGCGAACACACCGGCCAGCACCAGGGCGCTGACCACCGAGCCGAGCAGGATCCGCCGCCGGGCGCGGGGCCCGGGGCCGTCGTAGAGGAACGCACCGCTGTGGCTCATCGGTGGATCGCCACCTTCTTCTCGATCCGCCCGGCGGCCAGCCCGATGGCCAGCGCGAGCGCCATGTACGTGAGGCCGGCGGCGGTGAAGATCGGGATCGGCTGGGCCGCGACCAGGTTCACCTTGTTCGTCGCGGAGGTCAGCTCGACCACGCCGACCGTGGCGGCCAGGGCGGTGTTCATCAGCAGCGCGATCATCACGTTGCCCAGCGGCTGGACGACGGCGCGCACCGCCTGCGGGACGACGACGTGCCGCAGCGTCTGCGACAGCCGCAGCCCCAGCGCCCGGGCGGCCTCGACCTGCCCGGACGCGACGGTGTTGATCCCGCTGCGCACCGCCTCGGCCACGTACGCCGCCTCGTAGACGGTGAGCACGACGATGACCGTGGTGGTCAGCGGCATCAGCAGCCCGGCGTCGGGCAGTGCGAAGACGGCCAGCAGCAGCAGCGCCAGCAG
>NZ_JAAKGN010000319.1:0-1571 GCF_011039295.1 Modestobacter sp. KNN46-3
GGGTCCCTCGGCCACCTGCCAGGCGAGCCCGCGCTCGGCCAGTGCGGCGGCGATCCCCGCCGACGGCAGCGGACGCTGCGAGGCGACCGCGACCACGTTCCCGCCGTCCTCCCCGGCCAGCACCGGCGCCCGGGCCAGCAGGAGCACGTGGTCGAACACCTGCTGCACGGTCGCCAGCTCCGCCCGCACGAAGGACAGCGGCGGGTGGTCGATCAGGTTGACCGCGTAGACGCCGTCCTCGGCCAGTGCCCCGTCGACCAGGCGCAGCGCCTCCACGGTGGTCAGCTGCCACGGCACCGACAACCCGCCGAAGGCGTCCCCGACGACGAGGTCCCGTTCCCCGGCTTCCTCCGCCTCCAGCCCGACCCGGCCGTCACCGACCTGCACCTCGAGCTCGTCGGAGGTCTCCAGCCCCAGCTCCTGCTCGTCGATCGCGACGACGCCGGGGTCGACCTCGAGCACCCGGCTCAGCGTGCCCGGCCGCACCTCGGCCAGGTAGCGCGGCAGCGTCAGCCCCCCGCCACCGACGTGCAGCGCCGACAGCGGTTCGCCCGCCGGGGCCAGCGCGTCGGTGACCGAGGCGATGGCCTGGACGTACTCGAACTCGAGGTACGTCGGGTCCTCGAGGTCGACGTAGGAGTGCCGCAGGGTGTCCAGCAGGAGCACCCGACCGGTGTCGCGCTCGGGGTCGGCCACCACCCGGGCGCAGTGGTAGGCGGTCTCCCGTTCACACGGCGTCGGTGCCACCGCGGCCAGCACCGGGGCGGCCACGGCCAGGGCCAGCAGCCCGACGGGCAACCGGCCGGTCACCCTGGGGGTGCGGCGGCGCAGGAGCACCGCGAGGGCCACCCCGACCAGGACGACGAGCAGCCCGGTGCCGACCAGGATCACGCTGCTGGGGAGCACCGCGATCAGCAGGAAGCCGGTGGAGAACGTCGCCACGATGCCGCCGATGGTGCCGATGCCCGACAGCCGGCCGACGACCGAGCCGGTCTGCGCCAGGCTGCCCAGCTGCAGCGCGACGATCATCGGCGGGACGGCGGACAGCAGCGCGGCCGGGACGACGACGGCCAGCGCGGCCAGCAGCAGCACGTTCCCGGCCGCGGCGCCGGTGAACAGCGCACCGGCGAACCGCACCAGGGGCAGCACCGCCACGATCAGGGCACCGCCGGCCACCATCAGCGGCGCGATCAGCCGACGCGGGTCGGTGCGGTCGGCGGCGGCGCCCCCGGCCCAGGCGCCGACGGCGATCGCGGCCAGCGCGAACCCGATGACCGCGGTGCTGGTCTGCACGGTGATCCCGACGTAGGGCGCGATCAGCCGCAGGCCGACGACCTCGAGCACGAGCACCGCCCCGGAGGACAGGAAGGTGACGCCGGCGGCGATCCAGTCGGGCAGCGCCCGGGAGCCGGGACGGGTGGGCTCCTCGGCCGTGTCCGGGGTCGTCGACAGCGTGCTCGTGGCCGGCCGGGGGCCGATGGCCTGCGCGGTGATCCGGGCGTGCGGCCGGCTGGGCGTGAAGGCCGTGGCCGTGTACTCGGAGGCAGAACGCGACGCCCGGCACGTGCGGA
>NZ_JAAKGN010000320.1:0-1531 GCF_011039295.1 Modestobacter sp. KNN46-3
GGCCGGCGGCTCCCTGGCGGCCCTGCTCGGCGCCTCGCCCGGGGCCTCGACCGCCGCGGCGACCATGGTGGACGTGCTGGCGGCGAGCTTCCCGGGGCGGACGGCGGCGTGGGGGCCCCGGCTCAGCGAGCTGGCCCCGTCGGCGGACACCGTGCACAGCTGGGACGCCGCCCAGCTCGCGGCGAACGTGGACCACGCCCGCGCCGTCCTGCAGCTGACCCCGGTCCGGCCCGGAGAGGACACCGCATGACCACGCCGGATGCCCTCCCGGCCCTGCTCGCGGCGCTGCACGACGCCGTCGGCCCGGCCGGCCTGGTCACCGACCCCGACCGGGTGCGCAGCCACCTGACCGACTGGCGCGGCGCGTACTCCGGCGAAGCCGCAGCGGTGGTCCGTCCTGCCAGCACCGACGAGGTCGCCGCGGTGGTCCGGCTGTGCCGGGGCGCCGGGGTCGGCATGGTCCCGCAGGGCGGCAACACCGGCCTGTGCGGCGGCGCGGTACCGGACGCCTCGGGTCGCCAGGTGGTGCTGTCGCTGACCCGGATGCGCCGGATCCGGGAGCTCGACCCGGCCAACCAGACGATCACCGTGGAGGCCGGCGTGGTGCTGCAGTCGGTGCAGGAGGCCGCTGCGGCCGCCGACCGGCTGTTCCCGCTGTCGCTGGGCGCGGAGGGCAGCTGCACGATCGGTGGCAACCTGGCCACCAACGCCGGCGGCACGGCAGTGCTCCGCTACGGCACCATGCGCGACCTGGTGCTGGGTCTGGAGGTGGTCCTCGCCGACGGGCGGACGTGGCACGGCCTCCGAGGTCTGCGCAAGGACAACACCGGCTACGACCTCAAGCACCTGTTCGTCGGAGCCGAGGGCACGCTCGGCATCATCACCGCCGCGGTGCTCAAGCTGTTCCCCGCCGTCCGCAGCCGGGCCACCGCCTGGGTGGCGCTGCCCGGGCCGGCGGCGGCGGTCGAGCTGATCGAGGTGGTGCGCGCGTTGGTCGGCGACCGGCTGACCGGCTTCGAGGTGATGAGCCGACAGAGCGTGGAGTTCGTGCTCGCGCACGCGGCCGGTGCCCGCGACCCGTTCGCCGAGGCGCACCCCTGGTACGCGCTGGTCGAGCTCAGCGACACCCTGCCCGACGCCGGGCTGGGCGAGGTGGTGGAGACCGCGCTGGGCGAGGCGTTCGAGCGGGACCTCGCGCTGGACGCCGTCATCGCCTCGGGGTCGGCGCAAGTGGCTGCGCTGTGGGCGCTGCGCGAGGGGATCTCCGAGGCGCAGAACCGGGAGGGTCCCAGCCTCAAGCACGACGTCACCGTGCCGGTCAGCCGCATCCCGGCATTCGTCGAGCAGACCGACCGCGCGCTGGCCGCCGCCGTCCCCGGCATCCGGGTGGTCGCCTACGGGCACGTGGGCGACGGCAACCTGCACTACAACCTGAGCAAGCCGGAGGGCAGCGACGACGCGGCGTTCCGCGCCCGGGCCGACGAGCTGGCCCGGGTCGTCTACGACTCCACCGCCTCCTTCGCCGGCAGCA
>NZ_JAAKGN010000321.1:0-1523 GCF_011039295.1 Modestobacter sp. KNN46-3
GACAACGACGGCGACGAGTTCGGCATCTGGATGACCCAGCCCTTCGCCGGCGGACCGGACGTCGTCGCCCTGCCCGAGGTGGGCCCGGCCTGCCCCGCCGGCCTGGAGCTCGGGCACACGGTCACCGGGTCATCTTCCCCCTGCGCCGACGGCCGCCCCCGCAGCGGGCGCCCTGCCGGCGGCCGGCCGCTCGACGCCGCCATCGCGGACGGAGTACTCCGATGCGTCCTCCGGGCCAGCAGGCGCGCACCCGCGCCGGGAGAGGGGCCGGGCCCCGGAACGCACTCAGGGACCGCCGGATCGGCGGTCCCTGAGTGACTGGTCGGGGTGACAGGATTTGAACCTGCGGCCTCGTCGTCCCGAACGACGCGCGCTACCAAGCTGCGCCACACCCCGCGGTGCGTCGACAACTGTAACCGACGCACTCGTCGGCGCTGCGACCCCCCGGGGCTCCCCTGCAGAGCAGGGGCAGGCGAGGGTCCTCCTACCGTGCGGTGAGGGTCAGCAGCGTCGCCTCCGGGGGGCAGGCGAACCGCACGGGCGCGTACGGACTGGTGCCCAGCCCGGCCGAGACGTGCAGCCAGGTGCCGTTCGGGGCTGCACCGGAGGGCTCTGCCCACCGGTGCAGCCAGCGCACGTGCTCGCGGTCGATGCCGCAGTTGGTGACCAGGGCGCCGTAGAAGGGCACCCGCAGCTGCCCGCCGTGCGTGTGCCCGCACAGCAGCAGGTCGTACCCGTCGGCGGTGAACCGGTCGAGCACCCGCGGCTCGGGGGAGTGCACCAGCCCGATCCGCACGTCGGCCGTGGGGTCGGCCGGGCCGGCGACGTCGTCGTAGCGGTCCAGCTTGAGGTGCGGGTCGTCGACGCCGGCCAGGGCGATCCGGACGCCGCGCACGGTCAGCGTGCCGGTGTGGTTGGTGAGGTCCAGCCAGCCTCGCGCGGTCATCCCGTCGCGGAGCTCGCGCCACGGGAGCTCGTCACCGTGCACCCGCTTGTGCTCGGTCTTGAAGTACTTGAGCGGGTTCTTCGGCCGGGGTGCGTAGTAGTCGTTGCTCGCCAGCACGAAGGCGCCGGGGAGCTCCATCAGCGGCTCCAGTGCCCGCAGCGTCGCCGGGACGGCGTCCATCCCGGCCAGGTTGTCGCCGGTGGTGATGACGACGTCCGGGTGCAGGGCGGCGAGCCCGGCGACCCAGGCCTGCTTGCTGTGCTGGCCGGCGGTCATGTGCAGGTCCGACAGCTGCAGGACGGTGAGCGGCCGGGAACCCGGCGGCAGCACCGGGACGTCGAAGCGCCGCAGGGTCCAGTGGGTGCGCTCGACGAGGCCGGCGTAGGCGACGGTGGCGGCGCCGGTGGCCAGCAGGGCGGCAGGGACGGCGGTGGTCGCGCGCATGCGTTGAGCCTAGATGACCTATTCCAAGGGGTAGGCGCCTTCGATGGCGTTCCCGGGGGAACGTTGGCAAGCCGTGCGTCTTGACCGCGTTCCCGCGGGAACGTCTGGTGAGTGGGCTCGGCGTGGTGTGACC
>NZ_JAAKGN010000322.1:0-1499 GCF_011039295.1 Modestobacter sp. KNN46-3
CCGGGCCCCATGCACTGCCGGCCGCCTCCCCCGGTGCGGGGAGGCGGCCGGCAGTGGGGTCCTCGTTCAGAACGCGGCTTCGTCGACGTCCATGAGGGCGTTGTCGGTGTGCTCGACGATGAACCGCTCGCTGGTGAGCGTCGGCAGCACCTGGGCGCAGAAGAAGCGGGTGGCGGCGAGCTTGCCCTCGTAGAAGTGCCGGTCGGACTCCGACACCTCGCCGGCCAGCGCGGTCAGCGCGACCTCGGACTGGCGGACGAGCAGCCAGGCGGTGATCAGGTCACCGGTGGCCAGCAGCAGCCGGGAGGTGTTCTGGCCGACCTCGTAGAGCTTGCGGACGTCGGTCTGGGCCGCGGTGAGCTGGCCGAACATCGCGGTCAGCATCCCCTGGACGTCGCCGAGCGCGGTCGCCAGCAGCGCCCGCTCCTCCTTGAGCCGCCCGTTGCCGGCCCCCGTCGTGATCGTCGCCTGGACCTGCTCGGCCAGCCAGGTCAGCGCCACCCCGCCGTCCCGCACGATCTTGCGGAAGAAGAAGTCCTGCCCCTGGATCGCCGTGGTGCCCTCGTAGAGGGTGTCGATCTTGGAGTCCCGGATGTACTGCTCGATCGGGTGGTCCTGCAGGTAGCCGGAGCCGCCCAGGGTCTGCAGCGACTCGGCGGTGAGCAGCTGGGTGGCCCGCTCGGAGCCGTGGCCCTTGACGATCGGCAGCAGCAGGTCGTTGAGCTTGGCGGCGAGGACGGCCTCGGGGCTGTCGGCCGTGCCGGCGGCCTCGGCCTCCATGACCTGGTCGCGGAAGGTCGCGGTGTACAGGTACAGCGCACGCATGCCCTCGGCGTAGGCCTTCTGCAGCATCAGCGAGCGCCGGACGTCGGGGTGGTGGGTGATGGTCACCCGCGGGGCGTCCTTGCTGGTGGCGGTGAGGTCGGCGCCCTGCACCCGCTCCTTGGCGTAGGCCAGCGCGACCTGGTAGCCGGCGGAGAGGGTCGCGATCGCCTTGGTGCCGACGAACATCCGGGCGTACTCGATCACCTTGAACATCTGGGCGATGCCGTCGTGCACGTCCCCGACCAGCCAGCCCTTCGCCGGCACCGGGCCGTCGCCGAGGCTCAGCTCGCAGGTGGTGGAGACCTTCAGGCCCATCTTCTTCTCCACGCCGGTCACGTACACGCCGTTGCGCTCGCCGAGCGCGCCGGTGGCCAGGTCCACGTGGTACTTCGGGACGACGAAGAGCGACAGGCCCTTGGTGCCCTGCTTGGCGCCCTCGGGCCGGGCCAGGACCAGGTGGACGATGTTGTCGCTGAGGTCGTGCTCGGCGGAGGTGATGAAGCGCTTCACCCCGGTGAGGTGCCAGGAGCCGTCGGGCTGCTGCACCGCCTTGGTGCGCCCGGCGCCGACGTCGGAGCCCGCCTCGGGCTCGGTGAGCACCATGGTGGCGCCCCAGAGGTGCTCGATCATCAGCTCGGCCAGCCGCTGCTGGTCCGGGGTGCCCAGGGAGTGCA
>NZ_JAAKGN010000323.1:0-1460 GCF_011039295.1 Modestobacter sp. KNN46-3
TCGATCAGGGACGACGACACGAGCGTCTTGCCCACCGCCGTCTCGGCGCCCCAGCCCTCGCGGTGGCTGAACAGGTAGGAGATCGCCACGGCCAGGAAGTGGTTGGGGTTCATCAGCCCGCCGTCGGGGGTGACGATGCCGTGCCGGTCGGCGTCGGCGTCGTTGCCGGTGGCGATCTGGAACTCGTCCTTCGCACCGATCAGCGAGGCCATGGCGTTCGGCGAGGAGCAGTCCATCCGGATCTTGCCGTCCCAGTCCAGCGTCATGAACCGCCACGTCGGGTCGACCAGCGGGTTGACCACGGTCAGGTCGAGGCGATGCCGTTCGGCGATCGCGCCCCAGTAGTCGACGCTCGCGCCGCCGAGCGGGTCGGCGCCGATCCGCACCCCGGCGGCCCGGACGGCGTCCAGGTCGAGCACGCTCGGCAGGTCGTCGACGTAGGTGCCCAGGAAGTCGTAGGACTGGGCCGCGGCGCGGGCCCGGGCGAACGGGACGCGGCGCACCCCGTCCAGGCCGGCGGCCAGCAGCTCGTTGGCCCGCTTGGCGATCCAGCCGGTGGCGTCGGTGTCGGCCGGGCCGCCCGAGGGCGGGTTGTACTTGAAGCCGCCGTCCCGGGGCGGGTTGTGCGAGGGGGTGACGACGATGCCGTCGGCCAGCCCGGTGGTCTTCCCCCGGTTGGCCCGCAGGATCGCGTGGCTGACCGCCGGGGTGGGCGTGTACCGGTCGGCGGCGTCGACGAGCACGGTGACGTCGTTGGCGACCAGCACCTCCAGGGCGCTCGCCCAGGCCGGCTCACTCAGCCCGTGGGTGTCCCGGCCGACGAACAGCGGGCCGTCGTACCCCTGCTGCGCGCGGTACTCGCAGATCGCCTGGGTGGTGGCCAGGATGTGCGGCTCGTTGAAGGCGCCGTCCAGCGAGGAGCCCCGGTGCCCGGAGGTGCCGAACGTGACCTGCTGGGCGACGTCGTCCGGATCCGGCTCGACCGTGTAGTACGCGGTGAGCAGGTGCGGGACGTCGACCAGGTCAGAGGGCTGGGCGGGCTGGCCGGCGCGGTCGGAGCTCATGCAGTGATCTTCGCGCCGGAGCACCGGTGACCGCGACCCGGGCAGCTCTGTCGGTGCCTCGCCGTAGCCTGATCGGGTGCTCGGGGACTGGCGGGAGATGGTCACCGACGCGGCGTTGGCCGACGCCGTCGGACCGGAGGTGCTCGACCGGGCCCGCCGCTACGTCGCCCGCAGCGTCCTCGACCTCCGACTGGCCGACGACGCACGCCGGCTCACCGGGCTGGTCCAGGGCGGCGCCGCCGAGCCCTACCGGACGACGGTCGTGCGCACCGACGGCGGGCTGATGAACCCCAACCACTTCCTGGCCGTGGCGATCTCCTACCTGTTCAGCCACCGCGAGGGCTGGGGCGCCGAGACGGCGGTGGGCAAGACGCTCGTGTCGTCGTCCCTGATCGA
>NZ_JAAKGN010000324.1:0-1437 GCF_011039295.1 Modestobacter sp. KNN46-3
GCACATGCGGGCCGACGTCACGGTCGGCTCGTTCCTCTCCAGCGGCATCGACTCCACCGCCGTCGCGGCCCTGGCCCACAAGTACAACCCGGACCTGGTCACCTTCACCGTCGGCTTCCAGCGGGAGGCCACGTCGGAGGTCGACATCGCGGCCGAGTCCGCGGCGATCCTGGGGGTGAAGCACGTCCCCGTGGAGATCACCGCGCAGGAGTTCGCCGACGTCATCCCCACGGTGGTCTGGTACCTGGACGACCCGGTCGCCGACCCGGCGCTCGTGCCGCTGTACTTCGTGGCCCGCGAGGCCCGCAAGCACGTCAAGGTGGTGCTCTCCGGCGAGGGCGCCGACGAGTTGTTCGGTGGCTACACGATCTACCGCGAGCCGCTGAGCCTGGCCTGGGCCACGAAGCTGCCGGCGGTCGGGCGGCAGGCGCTCGGCCGGCTGTCGAGGCTGGTGCCTGAGGGCGTCCGCGGGCAGAGCCTGCTGGAGCGCGCGTCGCAGCCACTGGCGGAGCGGTACTACGGGAACGCCCGGAACCTGAACGCCACCGAGCTCGCCCAGCTGCTCCCCGGCCGCGACCCCGACCTCTCCCACGTCACCGTCACCGAGGCCCTCTACCAGCAGACCCGCGAGGCCGGCTACGACGACGTGACGGCGATGCAGTACGTCGACCTCTTCACCTGGCTGCGCGGGGACATCCTGGTCAAGGCCGACAAGATGACGATGGCCAACTCCCTCGAGCTGCGGGTCCCGTTCCTGGACCCCGAGGTCTTCGCCCTCGCCAGCACCCTGCCGCTGGAGATGCGGGTGCCCCGCCGCGGGGACGCGACCAAGTACGCCCTGCGGCAGGCGATGCGGCAGATCGTCCCGCCGAAGATCATGAACCGCCGCAAGCTGGGCTTCCCGGTGCCGACGGCGGAGTTCCTGGCCGGCCCGTTGCACGGGTGGGCCCGGGACATCGTGACCGCCAGCCAGACCGACGAGTGGCTCGACCGCGACCACGTGCTGGGTCTGCTCGACCGGCTGCGCGAGGCAGAGGTGCCCAGCAAGCGGATCGCCCGGCAGGTCTGGGAGGTGCTGGTCTTCATGATCTGGCACGGGATCTTCGTCGAGGAGCGGATCACCCCGGAGATCCCCGAGCCGGCCTACCCCGTCCGGATGTGACCGTCCGCCGGAGAGTCGCCGCGGCCGGCGGCCTGCTGACCGCCCCGCTGCTGACCGGCCTGCTGATCACCGCCTGCTCCGGCACGGACGGCGAGGTGCCGGGCGATCCGGTCCGCACGTCCACGGCACCCACGTCCACGAGACCCACGTCCACGTCGTCGTCGGTCAGGTGCTCGGCGATCAGCTCGTGCAGCCGGGTCAGCCCGGCGATGCCCTCGGGCAGCCGGGCCCGGCCCAGTCGGCGCCCCTGATCGTCTTGCACCTCGACGTCATGG
>NZ_JAAKGN010000325.1:0-1406 GCF_011039295.1 Modestobacter sp. KNN46-3
GCTCCAGCGCCGGGTCGGCCGGCACCAGGACGAGGACCGTGCCGAGCATCCGCCAGGGCCACTCGGAGAGGAAGTAGCTCTGGAAGCCGCTCGTGTAGTGCACGTTGGACGGGGTGTACGCGAGGTAGGCGTCCAGCCCCCGCTCCTGGCAGCGGCGCCGGATGTTGTCGAGGATCTGGGCACGCACCGGCGTAGGAGCCCCGGGCCGCGCCGTCACTGCGACTCCACGGTTCGGACGATCTGCGGCGTCCCGGTCTCGTCGAACCGGACGACGTCGAACAGCCCGATCTCCGGTTCACCGACGTCGGTGAAGTCCAGCGGTCCGGAGACCCCGTTGTAGTCGATGTCGGTGCCCGCGGCGATCAGCTCGGCGCAGTCGGCGAACGTCGCGCACTCCTCGCCGTCCCGGGTCACCGACTGCATCGCCCGGGCGATGTCGCCGGGCGCGTCGCTGCCGGCCTGCAGCGCGGACAGGGCGATGGTGATCACGCAGTCGTAGTGGTAAGGCGTGAAGTTCGTGATCGACACCTGCGGCTTGCTCGCGACCAGCCGGTCCAGGAAGGCGGGGTCGTTCTGCGAGGAGGCCTGGGTGGCCTGCATGCCCTCCAGGACACCCGGGTCGGACTCGCTCACCGCCGGGCCGAGGGAGCCGAGCGACATGCCGTCGGTGCCGAAGACGCCCACGTCGGCGGGCCCCAGGCCGTTCTCGATCAGGCTGCGCAGCAGCGTGGTCCCCTCCTGGAAAGCGATCACCACGACGGCGTCGGGTTCGGCGGCGGCCACCTCGGCCACCTCGGCGGAGAACGTGGTGGCCGCCGGGTCGTACGGCACGTTGGCCACGACCTCGGCCCCCTCGCTCTCCAGCTGCTCGATCACCGACTGGGAGAGGCTCTGGCCGTAGTCGTCGTTGCGGACGACCACCGCCACCCGGGAAGCCCCCTCGCCTATGACGGTCTGTGCGAGCACCGGGCCCTGGCGGGTGTTCGCCGGGATGGTCCGGAAGTAGAGGCCCTTGTCCGGGTAGCCGGTGAAGGTGGCGCTCGTGTTGGCCCCGGCGCACTGCACAGCCCCGGCGCCGGCGATCCGGTCGAGCACCGAGAGCGAGACCGCGGAGGAGACCGGGCCGATGATGGCGTCGACGCCCTCGCCGAGCAGTCGGTCGACGGTCTGCCCGGCGACGGTCGGGTCCCCGGCCTCGTCGCCGCCGGACAGCGTCACCGGCTGGCCCAGAACGCCACCGGCCGCGTTGACGTCCTCCACGGCCAGCTGGGTCGCCGCGATGATCCCGACGCCAAGGCCGGAGAGCGGGCCGGTCTCGGCGAGGACGTAACCCAGGTCGAGCTGACCGTCCCCGGGCCGGGAGGACTCGACCTCGGGGGCGGGGCTGTCGCTCGACGCGCTGGGGG
>NZ_JAAKGN010000326.1:0-1401 GCF_011039295.1 Modestobacter sp. KNN46-3
GGGCGCGCACCGTGTCATCCTGACCGCATGACTGAGCGCGGTCGAGTTCACCGTGGGTAGGCACTCGGCGGGGAACGGTGCCCGCGTCGACCCGATCGTCGCGGCCGCGCTGCGGCAGCGGACGACGATCCGGAGTTCCTGCGTGAGCTGGAGCGACGGGCCCGTCGGGACGACGGCAGCCTGAACTGAGACCCGCGGGCCAGCGGGCCCACTCCCGGACGCACCACGAGCCGTCAACCCTCCGGGGCTGACGGCTCGCTGCGCCTCGGCGTCCTGCTCAGGCGGCGTCGCTGCCCGACCGCGCGGACGAGGCGGCCGGGCTCCCACCGAGCCACCGGCGCCAACCGGACCGGCGCCGGTCCGGTCGTTGGTCCCCGCCCGCCGGCGCCACGGCCACCGTGATGGTGGAATCCGTCGTCTCGGCGGCCGGGGGGTGCGTGGCGCCGTCGCGGTCCGGCCAGCCGAGGCCGGAGCCCTCACCAGGCTCGCCGGGCCAGCCGAGGCCACCGTCCTGCGCCGACGCGGCGCGCATCACCAGCACGACCACGGCCACCGCGATCACCAACATCACCAGGAAGACCATCGGGCCACCCCCCTCATCGCCACCAATGTACGACCGCGGCGATACTCGGACCCGGTGATCTCCTGCCCGACCGGGGTGGGCCCTGCGCCGGCGGTCCGCCGGGCGCGCACCCGAGGAGCCGGAGGGCGACATCGACGCGGTCGACGAGCAGCTGATCAGCCTGTTGCGGGCCAACGGCCGGGCCAGCTACGCCGAGCTCGCCCGGCAGGTCGGGCTCTCGGCCCCCTCGGTGCACGAGCGGGTCGGCAAGCTGGAGGCCGCCGGTGTGATCACCGGCTACCAGGCCGTGGTCGACCCGGCCTCGGTCGGGCTCGGCGTCACCGCCCTGGTCGGGGTGATCGAGAGCGACCAGGTCGACGACACCGGGCTGGAAGCGGCACTGGCGGAGCTGTCGTCGGTGGAGGACTGCTGGCGCGTCGCCGGCAGCGAGGGGTACGTGCTCAAGGTGCGGGTTCCCGACATCCGGGCACTGGAGGACACCATCAGTGCGTTGAACAGGGTCCGGGGCGTCGCACGCACCCGGACGACCGTGGTGCTGTCGACCAAGTGGGAGGGCCGTCGTGGCTGAGCAGATGAGGGCAGCCGGGGCGTCCGTGCCCGGGGGCACCGACGGCGGGGCGCCGAGCCGGGGTGGTGTCGCGAAGTGGCTGGCGATCTACACCCTCGGTCGGCTGGCGATCGCCGCGGCGCTGATCGGGCTGCTGTGGGTGCTCGGGCTGCCCGGCACCCCCGGCTTCCTGTTCGGGGTGCTGCTGGCGATGCCGGTGTCCTACCTGGCGCTGGGCCGGGTGCGCGAGCAGCTGACCGGTGCCCTGGTG
>NZ_JAAKGN010000327.1:0-1387 GCF_011039295.1 Modestobacter sp. KNN46-3
TCCTCCACCCCCTCGTCCAGGCCCACGTGCACCCGGACGCCGCCGATCTGCGCCGACTGCACGTCGAGCTCCCCGACGGTCACCGCGACGTCCCGGACGGACGGGGCGGTGAACTCGTGGACCGTGGTGTCGCCCGGTCCGTCGGAGGTGCCGACCGCCTCGCCGGTGCCGAGCACCTCGTACCGGGAGTCCGCGACCACCTCCAGCGAGGCCAGCTCGAAGTCCTCGCTCACCGTCATCTCGCCGGCGACGGCGACGGCGGGGCTGCGGTCCCACCCCCGCCCGCGCTCCCAGGCGAGCAACGGGAAGGCGGTGGCGAACCAGGCGACGTCGACGCCGCCGGCGGTGCCCACCCGCTCGTTGACGTCGGGGCCGAGCTCGACCTCGAACTCGAGCTCGACGGTGATCTCCTCGCCGGGCTCCGCGCACTCGGGCAGCGGCACCTCCTGCAGCGTGCCGGCGGGCGCGCTGTCGGGGGCTCCGGCCGGGACGTCGCGCACCTCGGCCGGTTCGCCGTCGACCCGGACCTCGGACACGGTCAGCCCGCTGCCCGCCCGTGCGGTGGCCGGCTTGTTCGGCCAGGAGCGGAAGACCAGCACGCAGGTGTCGAGGTCAGGGGTGAAGACCACCCGTTCCGCACCGGAGACCGTCTCCAGGTCCTCGGCGACGTCGAAGCGCAGGTCGACCACCGGCCGGTCGGCCCGGGGCTCGGGCCAGCCCGCGGCGTCCGGGGTGGACGTGGGCCGGGGCGCGGGGTCGGGGGAGTTGCTCGTGGAACAGCCGGCGAGCAGCACGGCTCCGGTGAGCGCGGCGGCCGCGGCCCGACGACGACCCGCGCGCATCACTGCCCTTCGAGATGGACGACGGGATCCTCCCGCCGCGTCCCATTCTCTCGGTTGTGCGCAACTCGGGCCAACCCGCGGTCCTCGGCAGTGCCGGGCGGCAGGCGCACCCGACTCCCGAGGTTGCTGTTGCTGCTGTGACGAACGAGTCAACTGTGAACCGAGCGTGACCTTACGGATGCACAAAGTGCGTGTAACGATCAGTTCCGTAATCACCGCACACCGTCCGCACCCCAGGTGACGGACGCTCGAAGGGGTCTCTTCTTGTCCAGACGTCACACCCGGAGTGGCCATGGCCGCCGCTTCCTGTCCGCTCTCACCACCCGCAGCGGCCGGCGTGCGCGGACGGGCATCGCCGCCGCCTTCCTGTGCGTGACCGCCACGTTCGGGGCCACCAGCGTCGCTGACAGCTCGCCCGTCGCGTCGCCGGTGAGCAACGTCCAGCCGCAGGCGGAGACCGAGGTCCAGGTCGAGGCCGCCCGAGCCGAGAAGCCTGCGCGGCACTCCGAGCGGGCACGTCGGGGCACGCAGCAGCCGGCCCCCAC
>NZ_JAAKGN010000033.1:0-37482 GCF_011039295.1 Modestobacter sp. KNN46-3
CCGGGTCGGCCACGTAGTACGAGAGGGTCACCAGCTTCTCCGCGTCCGGGTCGCGGGTCCAGACGCCGTTGGGGCCGCGGTAGTCGGGGATGCCGCTGTCGGTGGAGATGCCGGCCCCGGTGAGCACGCAGATCCGGCGCGCCTCGGTGAGCCAGGCGGGAGGGGTCACCTCCCCAGGCTAGGCAGCCACCGCCTCCGGCAGCGGCGCGCCGACCTCCGACCGCGGTGACGCGGCGACCTCGGGCGGCAGCGCCGGGCGCCGGACCGCGCGGGACGCCGCCGCGACCAGCCGCGGCACCAGCAGCCACACCGCCCCGGCGTAGACCGCCCCGAGCAGCGTGTCCACCACGTAGTGCTCGCCGGACCACACCAGCACGACCGGCATCGCCACCGCGTAGCCGACCAGCGCCACCCGTTGCCAGACCCGGTGCGCGACCGGCAGCAGCACCAGCACGGTCAGGACGGCGAAGGCGGTGTGCAGCGAGGGCACCGCCGCCACCTGGTTCACCTGCCCCTGCCCGGCCGACAGCACGGCACCGGCCTTCTGCAGCCCCAGCACGGCCCAGCCGGAGTTGCTCAGCCGGTCCACGTGCTCGATGGCGCCGTCCTTCGCGGCCAGCCACGGCGGGGCCGCCGGGTACAGCACGTAGGTGACCAGCCCGGCCGCCGACAGCCCCACCACCAGCCGGGCGTACGCCGTCCAGCGGCTCCGGTCGCGCAGCCAGAGGATGCCGAGCACCACCGGCGTCACCACGAAGTGGCTGCTGTAGACCAGCGACGCGAACACCGCCCACGCCTCGCCGCCCCAGTGCTCCTGCAGCCAGACGGTGGGCAGCACGCCACCGGCGAGCCAGCGGTCGGCGGCTGCGAGCTCACCGACGGCCACCGGCACGCCCAGCCCGTCGGCGAACCCGCGGCTGAGGTCGTAGAGCAGCAGGACCCCGGCCAGCGGCAGCCAGTCGGCGAGCAGCCGCAGGAGCACCGGCCACCCCCGGCCCAGGGACTGCACCGCCAGCACCGCCAGCACCCAGCCCAGCAGCACCAGGCGGTCGGTCGGCAGGCCGGTGACGAGGCAGGTGGCGAGGAAGGTGGCCATCAGCCCACCGGTCCCCAGCAGGCGAGCGCCGCGGTACCGGTCGGCCGGGACCGGCAGCTCGACTGCGGACGTCGTCGTCCCAGTGGTGTCCGCGGGGGTCATGGCGCGGCACGCTAGGTGACCCAGCGCACGCGTGGGGGCCGCCGGTGCACGGCGCGCCGCGGGTGCGGGTCCCTCGGGGCTGCGGTGACGGGCCGGACACGTGAGGTCGCCGCCGCACCCCGCGCCGACCGCCGTCCGTCATGAGACTGCTCACCCAGGGTGAGGAAAGGGTGGCCTTGCTCCACACACCCGGCCGGGGGCTGGGATGATCGGGGGTGGCACATCGAGGCGCAGGACGCGCGCAGGACCAGCGAGGGTGAGGCGCAAGCAGTGGCAGCCAGCAAGAACAGCTTCGGAGCCCGTACGACGCTCGACGTCGACGGCACCGAGTACGACATCTTCCGGCTCGACGCGGTGGAGGGCGCCGACAAGCTGCCCTTCAGCTTGAAGGTCCTGCTGGAGAACCTCCTCCGCACCGAGGACGGCGCGGACATCACCGCCGACCACATCCGCGCTCTGGCGAACTGGGACCCGTCCGCGGAGCCGGACCAGGAGATCCAGTTCACCCCGGCCCGCGTGGTGATGCAGGACTTCACCGGCGTCCCCTGCATCGTCGACCTGGCCACCATGCGCGAGGCGATGGCCGACCTCGGCGGCGACCCGCAGAAGATCAACCCGCTGGCCCCGGCCGAGCTGGTCATCGACCACTCGGTCATCGCCGACGTCTTCGGCACGCCGGAGTCCTTCGAGCGCAACGTCGAGATCGAGTACCAGCGCAACGGCGAGCGCTACCAGTTCCTGCGCTGGGGCCAGGGCGCCTTCGACGACTTCAAGGTCGTCCCCCCGGGCACCGGCATCGTGCACCAGGTCAACATCGAGCACCTGGCCCGCGTGGTCTTCCCGCGGCAGGAGGGCGACCGCACCCTCGCCTACCCCGACACCTGCGTGGGCACCGACAGCCACACCACCATGGTCAACGGCCTGGGCGTGCTGGGCTGGGGCGTCGGCGGCATCGAGGCCGAGGCCGCGATGCTCGGCCAGCCCGTGTCGATGCTCATCCCCCGGGTCGTCGGCTTCAAGCTGTCCGGCCAGCTGCCCGACGGCGCGACCGCCACCGACCTGGTCCTCACGATCACCGAGATGCTGCGCGAGCACGGCGTGGTCGGGAAGTTCGTCGAGTTCTACGGCGCCGGCGTCTCCGCGGTCCCGCTGGCCAACCGCGCCACCATCGGCAACATGAGCCCGGAGTTCGGCTCCACCGCGGCGATGTTCCCGATCGACGAGGAGACCATCACCTACCTGGAGCTGACCGGCCGCAGCGCCGAGCAGGTCAAGCTGGTCGAGACCTACGCCAAGGAGCAGGGCCTCTGGCACGACGCGTCCCGCGAGCCGGTCTTCTCCGAGTACCTCGAGCTGGACCTGGCCAGCGTCGTCCCCTCCATCGCCGGCCCGAAGCGCCCGCAGGACCGGGTCGCGATCACCGACGCCAAGGAGGCCTGGCGCGAGGCGCTGCCGGCCTACGTCTCCGACGGCGAGACCGGCGGGGAGGACCGGAAGCCCGGCGTCCCGTCCAACGAGCAGCCCTACGGCGTCGAGTCCGCCGCCGACGAGGCGTCCGCGGAGTCCTTCCCGGCGTCGGACCCGGTGAGCCCGTTCGGGCACGGCAACGGCGAGGCCGGCAAGCCGCACCCGTTCGTGTCCGACCACGTCCTCCCCGACCGGCCGAACAAGCCGACCAAGGTCGTGATGGAGGACGGCACCGAGACCTACGTCGACCACGGGCACGTGGTGATCGCCGCCATCACCTCCTGCACCAACACGTCCAACCCCCAGGTGATGATCGGCGCCGCGCTGCTGGCGAAGAACGCCGTCGAGCGGGGCCTCACCAGCAAGCCGTGGGTGAAGACGACGTTGGCGCCGGGGTCCAAGGTGGTCATGGACTACTACGAGAAGGCCGAGCTCACCCCCTACCTGGAGAAGCTCGGCTTCTACCTGGTCGGCTACGGCTGCACCACCTGCATCGGCAACTCCGGCCCGCTCCCCGAGCCCGTCTCGGCCGCCGTCAACGAGGCCGACCTCGCCGTCGTCTCGGTCCTGTCGGGCAACCGGAACTTCGAGGGCCGGATCAACCCAGACGTCAAGATGAACTACCTGGCCAGCCCCCCGCTGGTCATCGCCTACGCGCTGGCCGGGTCGATGGACGTCGACCTGAACAACGACTCGCTGGGCAAGGACACCGACGGCAACGACGTGTACCTGCGCGACATCTGGCCCTCGCCGCAGGAGGTCCAGCGGGTCATCGACCACGCCGTCTCCGCGGAGCAGTTCGGCCGCAGCTACGAGGACGTGTTCGCCGGCACCGAGCAGTGGCAGGCGCTGCCCACGCCGGAGGGCGACACCTTCGAGTGGGACGCGGAGAGCACCTACGTCCGCAAGCCCCCGTACTTCGACGGGATGCCGGCCGAGCCGGCCCCCGTCGAGGACATCTCCGGGGCGCGCACCCTGGCCGTGCTCGGTGACTCGGTCACCACCGACCACATCTCGCCGGCCGGCTCCATCAAGGCCGACAGCCCCGCCGGGAAGTACCTGCAGGAGCACGGCATCGAGCGTCGCGACTTCAACTCCTACGGCTCCCGGCGCGGGAACCACGAGGTGATGATCCGCGGCACCTTCGCCAACATCCGGCTGCGCAACCTGCTGGTGCCCGGCACCGAGGGTGGCGTCACCAAGAACCACCTGACCGGCGAGACCACGTCGATCTACGACGCCTCGCGGGCCTACGCCGACGCCGGTGTGCCGCTGGTGGTGCTGGCCGGCAAGGAGTACGGCTCCGGGTCCTCCCGTGACTGGGCGGCCAAGGGCACGGCGCTGCTCGGCGTCAAGGCGGTCATCGCGCAGAGCTACGAGCGCATCCACCGGTCGAACCTGATCGGCATGGGCGTGCTGCCGCTGCAGTTCCCCGAGGGCGAGTCGGCCGAGTCGCTGGGCCTCACTGGGGACGAGGAGTTCACCATCACCGGGGTCACCGCGCTGAACGACGGCACGATCCCCCGCACGGTGAAGGTCCGCGCCGGGGACGTCGAGTTCGACGCCCGCGTCCGGATCGACACCCCCGGCGAGGCGAACTACTACCGCAACGGCGGGATCATGCAGTACGTGCTGCGCTCGCTCCGCGGCACCGTCTCCGCCTGATGGACCTGGGCCTGGGCGGCCGCGGGCTCCTGCTCACCGGCGCGAGCCGGGGGCTGGGGTTCGCGACCGCCCGGGCCCTCGTCGACGACGGGGCCCGGGTGCTGATCAGCTCCCGGTCCCCTGAGTCGGTCGACGCCGCCGTCGCCTCGCTCGGCGGGGCGCCGGCGGCGTCCGGGCTGGCCGCCGACCTGGCCGACCCCGCGGCCGCCGAGGAGCTGGTGGGCGCGGCGGTCGACCGGCTGGGCCGGGTCGACGGCGCACTGGTCTCCGTCGGCGGGCCGGCACCGGGCAGTGTGCTCGAGGTCCCGGAGGACGCCTGGCGGGCCGGGGTCGAGAGCGTGCTGCTCGGGCCGCTCCGGCTGATCCGGGCGCTCGTGCCGCACCTGTCCCCCGACGCCGCGATCGGGCTGGTGCTCTCCACCTCGGTGCGCCAGCCGATCGGGCACCTGGCCATCTCCAACGGCCTGCGGCCCGGGCTGGCGATGACCACCAAGGCGCTCGCCGACGAGCTCGGGCCCCGCGGCATCCGGGTGTTCGGGCTGCTGCCCGGCACGATCGCCACCGACCGGGTCACCGAGATCGAGGCGGCCTCCGGCGACCCGTCGGCCGCGCGCGCCCGCACCGAGGCGTCCATCCCGCTCCGCCGGGTCGGCCGCCCGGAGGAGTTCGGCGCGGTCGCCGCCTTCGCTCTCTCCCCCGCCGCCTCCTACGTCACCGGCACCATGCTCGCCGTCGACGGCGGCGTCACCCGCGCTCTGTGAGAAAGGACCCCCTCATCCCCCACCACTCGCAAGCTCGCGGCGGGCCCCTACGAGGGGGCCTGCCGGTGCTCGTGGCCTGCGCGCACGGCACCCGGAACCCCACGGGCCGGCGGTTGATCGGTCAGCTGGCGCTCGCCGCCCGCGCCCTGCGACCGGGGCTCACCACCACCGCGGCCTTCGTCGACGTGCAGCCACCCACGGTCGTCGACGTCGTCCGCGGGCTGGGCGAGTCGGCGACCCCGGCCGTCGTCGTCCCGCTGCTGCTGTCCGGCGGATACCACGTGCACGTCGACATCGCCGGTGCCGTCGCCGACCACCCGTCGGCGGTGGCGGCCCGGCCGCTGGGCCCCGACGCCCGGCTGGTGGGCGTGCTCACCGACCGGCTGGTCGCTGCGGGCGCCGACCGCGCCGACCCGGCCACCGCGATCGTCCTGGCCGCCGCCGGGTCCAGCGACCCGCGGTCGGTGAAGGACGTCGAGGACACCGCGGCACTGCTCCAGCGCGACTGGGCCGGCCCCGTCACCACCGGCTACGGATCGGCCGCCCAACCCCCCGTGCCCGACGCGGTCGCTGCCGCGCGCGCGGCCGGCGCCCAGCGGGTCGTCGTCGCCGCCTACCTGCTCGCGCCCGGGCACTTCCACGACAAGCTCCAGGGCGCCGGCGCGGATTGCGTCACTGCGCCATTGCTGCCCGACGAGCGGATCGCCGCCGTCCTGCTCGACCGCTACGACGCGGCCCTCACCCCCGCCTGATCCGGCGTCACTGCAGGGCGAGCACCAGGCAGACGACGGCCAGCGCCAGCGCGACCGGCGTCATCACCAGGCGCTCCGGGACGCTGCGCGAGACGGCGTTCATCAACACCCCGACGGCGAAGTACGCCGTGAGCACCCAGATGGCCACGTCGGCCACGCCGCGCGGGAGGACGTCCAGCGCACCGGCCACCTGCAGGATGAGCGCGGCGAAGAGCCCGTAGAGCACGAGCGACACCGCGCTGCCGATCCGCAGCGCCGTCGGCAGGACGACGTGCTGCCCGCCCCACGCGAACCGGCCCAGCGGCGCACCGCCGATCAGCGACACCTGGAAGACGGCCAGGCAGCCCAGCAACACGACACCCACGACCGCGGCGACCATGATCACGCGGCGCAGGCTACCGGCCCGGAACGATCCCCCACGACGCTGTCCACCCCCGCAGGGCCACAATCGCGATCTTGGCCCCTCAGGGGCCGGTGGCGACCGGGCGGTCGGGGTCGGCGGACCACTGCGACCACGAACCGGGCCACAGCGCGGCCTCGATGCCGGCCTCGGCGAGCGCGGCCACCTCGTGTGCGGCGGTGACGCCGGAGCCGCAGTAGACGCCCACCGTCGTCCCCGGTCGGACGCCCAGCGCGGCGAACCGCTCGGTCAGTGCAGCCGCTGTAGCGAAGCGACCGCCGGTGACCAGGTTCTCCGTGGTCGGTGCGCTGACCGCACCGGGCACGTGGCCGGCCCGCGGGTCGACCGGTTCGACCTCGCCGCGGTAGCGCTCACCGGCCCGGGCGTCCAGCAGCACCCCGCCCGTCGCGGGCAGCGCAGCCGCCTCGTCCGCGGTGAGCAAGGGCATCCCGCCGCCGGTCAGCACCACGTCGCCGGGGTCGGGGACGACGTCACCAGCCTCCAGCTCGCCATCGGCCGCGGTCCAGGCCATCAGTCCGCCGTCGAGGATCCTGACGTCGGTGAGGCCGCCCCAGCGGAGCAGCCACCAGGCCCGGGCCGCCGCCAGGCCGCCCGTCGCGTCGTGGACGACGACCCGCGAGCCGGTGGAGATCCCCCACCCGCGGGCCGCTGATTGCAGTGCCTGTACCGAGGGCAGCGGGTGCCGCCCCGCCTCGGGTGACGCGTCGGCGGCGAGCTCGGTGGGCAGGTCGACGTAGACGGCGCCCGGCAGGTGGCCGGCCAGGTACCGGTCCCGGCCGTCCGACCTCCCGAGCGCCCAGCGGACGTCGAGCAGGACGACGTCCCCGGTGCGGTCGAGCAGCTCCTCGGCCGCGATCAACACGGTCACCGTGCTGCCTCGTGCCGCGCCGCCTCCAGTTCTTCGGTCAGCGCGTTCAGGGCGCCGGCCCGGCCGCCGTAGCGGGCCGGGGTGCTCTGCAGCAGGGCGACCTTCCAGCGCCCCCCGTCCTCGACGGCGGTGAGGGCATGGACGGTGTGCCGGGACGGGTCGACGGCGTCGCCCCCGGGCGGCACCATCCCGGCCACCGCGTGCAGCACGACCACGCCGTCGGTCAGCCTGCGCACCGAGCGCACCACGCCGACGAAGGTGGGTGTGGCGTGCTCGGTGAACATCCGGCGCATGTCGGCGGCGATGCTGAGCCGGCCGCTGCGCAGGGTGCCGTCGAGGTCGATGAGCTCGCCGTCGTCGGCGAAGACCGAGGACACCGTCACGCCGCTGCGCTGGTTCCATCCCGCCAGGTACCGCGCGTACAGCGCCCGGATCTGGGTGTCCTGCGGATGACCTGCGCTCAAGGGAGTGCTCCTGCGGGTGGTACGAGTGGGTCAGGAGTGACCGTAGTGTGCCCGCCCCGCCGGGGCCGACCCCGTGCCCTCGAGCCGCGGTCCGACCTGGGTCCGGACGTGTCGCTCAGAAGGCGCCGAGAGGTTCGGCCACGAACCCGCCGTCCCGCTGGGACACGTGCCAGACCCGGACGTCCTTGCCGCCGATCTCGTCTTTCTCGTGGAAGCGGACCCGCTCGTCGAGCGGCACGCCGTGGCCGCGGACCAGCAGCGGCCCGCCGCTGTCGATGGTGAACTCGGCGTCCCCGACGAAGAGTTCCAGGGACGGGACGTCGCCGGCCGGCGGCACGGTCACCGGGCACGGCCGACCGGAGGCGACGGATGGCGCCGGCTGGATGGTCATGGTGGGCCTCCCACGGTTTGGGTGACGTGCGCCGTCGGGGGGAACGTGCCATGGGCACGACCGGCGCGCAGTCCTCACCCTCGCTCACCGGCACGGCCACCACGGTGGGTGTCCCACCCCGGACGCACCGCTCATCCGACCTGGACGGCGCGGTCCTCTCCGGCCGGGGCGAACTGGGTCCGGTAGAGGTCCGCGTAGTGGCCGCCGGCGGCGAGCAGCTCGTCGTGGGTGCCGCGCTCGACGATCCGGCCGGCGTCGACCACCAGGATCTGGTGGGCACCGCGGATGGTGGACAGCCGGTGCGCGATCACCAGCGAGGTGCGCCCGGCCAGCGCCGCGTCCAGCGCGTGCTGCACCGCGACCTCGGACTCGCTGTCCAGGTGTGCGGTCGCCTCGTCCAGGATCACGATGCCCGGCGCCTTCAGCAGCACCCGGGCGATCGCCAGCCGCTGCTTCTCCCCGCCGGACATCCGGTGCCCGCGGTCGCCGACCACGGTGTCCAGCCCGTCGGGCAGCGAGTGCACCAGCGCGGCGATCCGGGCCCCGGTGAGCGCCGACCACAGTTCGTCCTCGGTGGCCTCGGGCTTGGCGTAGCGGAGGTTGGCCCGAATGGTGTCGTGGAACAGGTGGGCGTCCTGGCTGACCACGCCGATCGAGTCACGCAGCGAGGCGGCGGTGGCCTGCCGGACGTCGACCCCGCCGACCCGCACCGCGCCCTCGGTGACGTCGTAGAGCCGGGACACCAGAGCGGCGATCGTCGACTTCCCGGCGCCCGAGGTGCCGACGAGGGCGACCAGCTGGCCGGGCTCCGCCCGGAAGGAGACGTCGTGCAGCACCTCGGCGGGCTGCCCGTGCTCGGGGACGGCGACGTCCTCCAACGACGCCAGGGACACCTCCGCCGCCGACGGGTAGCGGAAGGAGACCGAGTCGAACTCCAGCGACCGGTCCTCGGTCGGGACCGGCACCGCGTCGGGGGCCTCGGCGATCATCGGCGCCAGGTCGAGCACCTCGAACACGCGGTCGAAGCTGACCAGCGCGCTCATCACGTCGACCCGCACGTTGGCCAGCGCGGTCAGTGGCCCGTAGAGCCGCGCCAGCAGGAGCGCCAGAGCAACGACGTCACCGGCGGACAGCTGCCCGGTGAACGCCAGCCAACCACCGAGCCCGTAGACCAGGGCGGTGGCCAGCGCGGCGACCAGGGTGAGGGCGGTGAAGAAGGTGCGGCCGTACATCGCCGAGAGCACGCCGATGTCGCGCACCCGGGACGCCCGGCCGCGGAAGGAGTCCGCCTCGACCTCGGGCCGGCCGAAGAGCTTGACCAGCAGCGCCCCGGCCACGTTGAACCGCTCGGTCATCGTGGCGTTCATCGAGGCGTTGAGCCCGTAGGACTCCCGGGTGATCGTCTGCAGCTTCTTGCCGATCCGCTGGGCCGGCACCACGAACAGCGGCACCATCACGATCGACAGCAGGGTGATCCGCCAGGAGAGGCTCAACATGACCCCGGCGGTCAGCACCAGGGCGATCACGTTGGAGACGACCCCGGACAGCGTGGAGGTGAAGGCCCGCTGCGCGCCGATGACGTCGTTGTTCAGCCGGCTGACCAGGGCACCGGTCTGGGTGCGGGTGAAGAAGGCGACCGGCATCCGCTGGACGTGCTCGAACACCCGGGTGCGCAGGTCGTAGATGACACCCTCGCCGATCCGGGCGGAGTACCAGCGCTGCACGAGCGAGCTGGCAGCGTCGAGCACGGCCAGCCCGGCGATGAACAGCGCGATCCGGACGATGTCGCCGGCCGTGCCGGTCAGGTTGGCGATCCGGTTGACGATGTCGCCGGCCAGCAACGGGGTGACGACCCCGATCACCGCGGAGAACACGACCAGCGCCAGGAAGCCGATGAGCTCGCGCCGGTAGGGACCGGCGATTCCCAGGATCCGGCGCACCGTCCCCTTGGGGACGCCGCGCGAGGTCACCGAGCGGTCGGTGCTGAACGACCGCATCGCCGCCATGGACGTCATCGGTGAGTCCACGACACGCCCCCTGTTGCTGGATCCGGTTGACCACCGAGCCGAACAGCCGGGGCGGCCGTCCTGTTCCGTCCGGTCAGTCCCGCCCGGCCAGTCTCCGCAGCCGCCGCACCTGGGCCGCCCGCTCGGCGGCGTCCTGCTCGTCGGGGCCGTTGCGGACGGCCGAGCGCACCAGCGCCAGCGTCTCCCCGGCGGCGTCGGCGTCCGGCCCCAGCAGCGCGGCGACCAGGTCGGCCACCGCCCCGTCGAGCTCGGCGGTCGGGACGGTGAGGTTCGCCAGCCCGGTGGTCACGGCCTCCGCCGCGCCCACCGCCCGGCCGGTCAGGCAGATCTCCACGGCGCGGCTGTAGCCGACCAGCTCGACCAGCGTGCTGGTGCCGGTGAGGTCGGGCACCAGCCCGAGGCCGGCCTCGGGCAGCCGGAGTTGCGCGTCCTCGGTGAAGACCCGGAGGTCGCAGGCGAGCGCCAGCTGGGCGCCCGCGCCGATGGCGTGCCCCTGCACCGCTGCCACCGAGACGACACCGGGCGAGCGCAGCCAGCGGAACGCCGCCTGGTAGCCCCGGATGCGCTCCTGGGCCGCCTCGGTCGGGAGCGAGCCCAGCTCGGCCAGCCCGCCCGGGACGCCGGGGTCGGCGCTGAAGAGCGTGCGGTCCAGGCCGGCGGAGAACGCCCGGCCCGCACCGCGGACGACGACCACGCGCACGCCGTCGTCCAGTGACTCCCCGACCGCGCGCAGCGCCGCCCAGGTGGCCGGGGTCTGCGCGTTGAGCTGGTCGGCCCGGTCGAGGGTCACGGTGAGGACGGCGCCCTCGCGCGCCGTCCTCACCCAGCCATCGGCCTGCTCACTCACGCAGACTTCTTGGCGTTCCGGTTCGCCCCACCCCGACCGCGGAGGGTGGCACCCGACTCCGACAGCAGACGGTGCACGAAGCCGTAGGAACGGTTGGTCGAGGTCGCCAGCGAGCGGATGCTCTCGCCGCTGTCGTACCGCTCACGGAGCTCGCCGGCCAGCGACGTCCGGTCGTCCCCGGTGATCCTCTTGCCCTTGCTCAGGTCCGCAGTGCTCGAGTCGGCCATGACTCCCCTCCGTGTCAGGGGTGCTGCCGACTCCTGCCGACGACATCCCGCTGATCCCCCGGCGCCGATGTCCCGGTGACCTCGGCGTCCCACTGGCCATGATCACCCAGGCCGGGAGGGTCGGCCACCGCAACAAGACCGCGCACCGCCGAATCTGCAGGTCACCGCGGGGCGACCGGCCCCCGTCGTTACGCGAGCGAGACCAGATCGGCGAAGTCGGCGCTCCAGGTGTCCTCGGTGCCGTCGGGCAGGATGATCACCTTGTCGGGGTTCAGTGCGTGCACCGCGCCCTCGTCGTGGGTCACCAGCACGATCGCGCCCTGGTAGGTGCGCAGCGCCTCGAGCACCTGCTCGCGGCTGGCCGGGTCCAGGTTGTTGGTCGGCTCGTCCAGCAGCAGCACGTTGGCGCCGGAGACCACCAGCGTGGCCATCGCCAGCCGGGTGCGCTCACCACCGGACAGCGTGCCGGTCCGCTGGTCGACGGCGTCGCCGGAGAAGAGGAAGGCACCGAGGATCTTCCGCAGCTCGGTGTCGGTGCTGCCCGGAGCCGAGGACCGCATGTTCTCCAGCAGCGTGCGGTCCATGTCGATCGTCTCGTGCTCCTGCGCGTAGTACCCGACCCGCAGCCCGTGCCCGGCCTTGACCTCGCCGGTGTCGGGCTGCTCGGTGCCGGCCAGCATGCGCAGCAGGGTGGTCTTGCCCGCGCCGTTGAAGCCCAGGACGACGACCCGGGTGCCCTTGTCGATGGCCAGGTCGACGCCGGTGAAGATCTCCAGCGAGCCGTAGCTCTTGCTGAGGTGCTCGGCGGTCAGCGGCGTCCTGCCGCACGGGGCCGGCGTCGGGAAGCGCAGCTTCGCGACCTTGTCCTGCACCCGGACCTGCTCCAGGCCCGCGGCCAGTCGCTGGGCGCGCTTGTCCATGCTCTGTGCGGCCTTGGCCTTGGTGGCCTTGGCCCGCATCTTGTCCGCCTGGGCGGAGAGTGCGTCGATCTTCTTCTCGGCGTTGGCCCGCTCGGACCGGCGGCGTCGCTCGTCGGTCTCCCGAGCGTCCAGGTACCGCTTCCAGCCGAGGTTGTAGACGTCGACCGTGGCGCGGTTGGCGTCCAGGTGCCACACCTTGTTGACGACGGCGGCCAGCAGCTCGACGTCGTGGCTGATGACGACCAGCCCGGCGCGGTGGCTGGCCAGGTAGCCCTTGAGCCAGACGATGGAGTCCGCGTCCAGGTGGTTGGTGGGCTCGTCGAGCAGCAGCGTGTCGGCGTCGGAGAAGAGGATCCGGGCCAGCTCGACGCGGCGGCGCTGACCACCGGAGAGGGTGCGCAGCGGCTGCTGGAGCACCCGGTCGGGCAGGCCCAGGTTGGTGCAGATCCGGGCCGCGTCGCTCTCCGCGGCGTACCCGCCGAGTGCCGCGAACTGGTCCTCCAGCCGCCCGTACTGCCGGACGGCGCGGTCCATCTCGGCGTCGTCGGCGGGCTCGGCCATCGCCACCTGCGCCTTGGTCAGCTTCGCCTTCAGCACGTCCAGGCCACGGCCGGACAGCACCCGGTCGCTGGCGGTGATGTCGAGGTCGCCGCTGCGCGGGTCCTGCGGGAGGTAGCCGAGCTCGCCGGTCACCTCGACCTTGCCGGCGTGCGGCACGCGCTCCCCGGCGAGGGTGGTCAGGGTCGTCGTCTTGCCAGCACCGTTGCGCCCGACCAGCCCGATGCGGTCACCGGGCTGGACCCGCAGATCGGCGTCGCTGATGAGGATCCGGGCGCCGGCACGCAGCTCGAGGCCGGTCGTCGTGATCACTGACCCCATGATAGGCGCTCGACCGCCATCGGCCGACCGGATTGCCGGGTGACCTGCACGTCACCTGGGGTACGCAGGGCAGCAGCGGTGGTCGCACGCGACGGTCCAGACAGCGGAGGTGAGCGGTGCCCGGCAGCCCCGAGGTGGTCTACCCACCGCCGCTGGGCAGTCCCCCGCCGGACACGGCGCCGACGGACACCGGCACGGGCGACGTCGCCCCCCAGCAGGTGCTCCTGGGCGCCGGCGCGGTCGCCGTGGTCGCCGCCGGCGCGGCCACGCTCACCGATGCCGGTTCCGTCCCGGGTCTCCTCGTGGTCGCCCTGCTCACCGTCGCGGCGACCCTGGGGTCGCTGCGAGCCGGGCACCGGGGGCTCCGCAGCAGCGAGGAGGCGCTCGCCTCCGCCGCCGTGGTGCTCGCCGCCGCGGCCGCGTGGTCGGCCGGGGACGGCCCCGGCGGCCCGAGCGCGGTGCTGCTGTCCCTGCTCGCCGCGGTCTTCGTCGTCCTCGGCCTGATCACGCGGACGACGCTCACCTGGCCGATCGCCGCCTGGGGAGCCGGGCAGGGGGCGGTGCTGAGCGCGCTGACCGGCTCCGGGCTGTCGCTGGCCCCGCACGCCTGCGCCGTGCTGGCCACCGCCGTCGCCGGGCTGGTCGTCACGCTGGCCGTCCGCCGGGCCGTCGCGGCGGTCACCCTGGTCACCGCGGCCGCCTGGTGGGTGACGGGGGTCGTCGAGGCCGTCGCGCACGTGTGGACGACGGAGTCGGTCGCCGCCGCGCTGGTGCCCTCGGCGCTGATGCTGCTGGCGGCCGGCGCCCTGCTCGCGCTGCGCCGCCGAGCGGACCTGCAGCCCCTGCTGGGTCCCCCGGCCGCCGTCCCGGTCCTGGCCGGACTGGTGGCCGGGGCGGCCCTCGCCGGGCTGCTGCAGGCTCCGGGGCCGGTGGGGGTCATGACCAGCGGCTACCTCGGCCTGGCGCTGGCGACGGTGGTCGGTGCGGTGGCCTCTCCGGGACCCGCCGGCCTGCTCCGCCCGTCGGGTCTCGCCGCCGCCGCGGTGCTCACCGGGCTGGCCGTCGTCCAGCTGCTCGGGTCGGGGCGATGGTCGGCGCTGGCTGCCCTGGTCGCGGTCGCCGCCGTCCCCGCGCTGGTGGTCGCCGCCCGGCGGCCCAGCGACCGCCGCTGGGCGCTGCCGGCCGTGGTGGGCTGCCTGGCCGCCGCCGTGCTGCTGACCGAGGCCGACGGCCGTCTCGGGTCGGCGCCGGCCGGTCAGCTGCTGGTGCTGTTGTGCCTGCTGGCCCTCGGCGCCGGAACCGCCCTGCGCGGGCAGCCGGCGGAGCTGCCGTTGACCTGGACGGCCGCGGCGGTCGCCGCTGCCGGGCTGGCGCAGCTGGTCGGCACCGGACACCTGACCGGCCTGGCCCTCGCCCTGGGCGTCGTCGGCGCGGGCTTCATCGCCTCGGGCGCGGTCACCGACCGGGCACGCGTCCGGGCCGGTGGGTGCGGCGCGCTGGTCGTGGCCGCCTGGCTGGCCGCCGGCAGCGCCGGGATCGGGGTGCCGGAGGCCTACACGCTCCCGGCCGCCACGGTGCTGTGGCTGTACTCAGGACGACGGCTGGCCAGCGGCGCGTCCTGGCCGGCCTGGGGCCCGGGGCTGGTGGTCGCCTTCGTCCCGTCGGTCTGGCTGGCGGCCACCGAGCCGGACGTGCTGCGGCTGGTGCTGGTCGTCCTCGCCGCCACGTCCTCCGCGACCGCGGGCAGTCGCTGGCAGGTGCAGGCCCCGCTGGTGGTCGGGGCTGCGTCGTTGACGGCGGTGGCCCTCGGTCGGCTCGTCGTCCACCTGCCCCTGACCGGTCTGCTCGCCGTCGGCGCAGCCGGCGCGGTCATGCTCGCCGCTGGCGCGGTCTACGAGCAGCGACGGACCCGAGCCCGGGCAGCCTTCGCCCGCGTCGCTGACCTGCGCTGACTCCCCCGCTACAGCGGCTGTAACAGCCGACCGCGGGCGCAAGAGCTACCGACCCCCGGACTCCGAGCACGACGAGCCGCGGGGGTCAGGAGCCGAAGAGCACCTCGGCGCCGACCGGGCGCCAGGCGGCCGCGAGGAAGGACCGCAGCGAGGCGGTGTTGGCCGGGGCGACCTGTGCCCACAGCGGCTCGCCGCCGGGTACGAGCGCCGGGGCGGCAGCAGCCAGCGCGGTGCCCAGACCACGGCCCCGGGCCGACGGGTGGACCTCCACACTGGCCTCCCACCGGCCGGCGACACCACGGCCGAGGACCAGCAGGGCGGCGCTGTCCGGCGTCGTCCACACCCGCACGCCGGAGCGGTGCCGCAGCGCCCGCCGCACCCTCGGGTGCTCGCCGGGCGCGACCTCCGCGAGCTCCAGGCTCGGGCGTACCGGGGCCGGCGGAGCGATCAGCAGCGCGTCCAGCACCCCGGCCTCCGCGCCCACCTGGTCGGCCAGCGCCGACAGGAAGCGGGCGCCCAGCGGCGCCTCGATCGGCTCGCGCGCGACCTGCGCGGCCACCCAGCCGGGGTCGACGTCGGCGGCCACGACGTGCCAGCCGGTCCCCCCGACGGCGAGTGCCGGCGCCCGCCGTCCGTCGAGGAGGGCAGGCGCCGGCACTGTCGTCACGGTCGCGTCAGCCGGCGGGGTCTCCCCCACAGCCAGCTGGTCGAACACCGCAGTCAGCGGTCGGCCCCTCTGCAGGGTCCCGCCCCGAGCTTCCGAGGCGTGGGGGGCAGAGGGGTCCTTCATTCAGACCCGGAAGCCGAGGGCCCGCAGCTGCTCGCGGCCGTCGTCGGTGATCTTGTCCGGGCCCCACGGCGGCATCCAGACCCAGTTGATCCGGATGTCGCCGACCAGGCCGGGGCCGGGGCCGCCGGTGAGGGCCTGGCGGGCCTGGTCCTCGATCACGTCGGTCAGCGGGCAGGCCGCCGACGTCAGCGTCATGTCGATGATCGCCACGTTGGCGTCGGTGTCGACGTCCAGCCCGTAGACGAGACCGAGGTCGACGACGTTGACGCCCAGCTCGGGGTCGACGACGTCGCGCATGGCCTCCTCGAGGTCCTCGATCAGGGCGGACTTGCCGCCGTACAGGCCGGCGTCGGGGGTGGTGGGCTCGGTCATCTCAGTTCGCCTCATTCGTCGTGGAGAGGGCGCGGGCGCTCGCGTCCTTCAGCGCCATCCAGCTCATCAGTGCGCACTTGACCCGTGCCGGGTACTTCGAGACGCCGGCGAACGCGACGGCGTCCTCCAGGTCGTCCTCGAGCTCCTCGGCCACGGTCGCGTTGCCCTTGCTCTGCATCAGCGTCATGAACTGCTCGCCGGTGTGCATCGCCTCGGTCACGCTCTTGCCGATCACCAGGTCGTACATCGCCGAGACCGAGGCCTGGCTGATCGAGCAGCCCATGCCCTCGTAGGAGACGTCGGCGATGGTCTCGCCGTCCAGGTGCACCCGCAGGGTGACCTCGTCACCGCACGTCGGGTTGACGTGGTGCACCTCGGCCTCGAACGGGTCGCGGAGTCCGCGCCCGTGGGGGTTGCGGTAGTGGTCCAGGATGATGTCCTGGTACATCGACTGCAGCTGCATCACTTCACCTCGCTGGGTGCAACACCGAAGAAGCGCTGGGCTTCCCGCACGCCCTCGACGAGTGCGTCGACGTCGTCGTACCCGGTGTGCACGTAGAACGTCGCCCGGGTGGTGGCCGGGACGCCGTAGCGACGCACGACCGGCCAGGCGCAGTGGTGCCCGACCCGGACGGCGATGCCCAGGTCGTCGAGGACCTGACCGACGTCGTGCGGGTGGATGCCCTCGACGGTGAAGCTGATCGCGCCCCCGCGGGCCACGGTGTCCGGCGGGCCGATCACGGTGACGCCGGGGATGGCCTGCAGCTGCTCCAGCGCGTACTCGGTGAGGGCCTCCTCGTGGGCCTGCACCGCGTCCATGCCGAGTCGCTGCAGGTACTCCACGGCGGCGGCGAGCCCGATGACCTGTGCGGTCATCGGCACGCCGGCCTCGAAGCGCTGCGGCGGGGGCATGAACGTGCTGCCCTCCATCCGGACGACCTCGATCATCGAGCCGCCGGTGAGGAAGGGCGGCAGCGCGTCGAGCACGTCGTAGCGGCCCCACAGCACGCCGACCCCGGTGGGGCCCAGCATCTTGTGGCCGGAGAACACCAGGAAGTCCGCACCCAGCTCGGTGACGTCGACCCGCTGGTGCGGCACGGACTGGGCGCCGTCGACCAGCACCAGGGCGCCGACCTCCCGGGCCCGGGCGACGATGTCGCCCAGCGGGTTGATCGTGCCCAGGATGTTCGACTGCTGGGTGACCGCGACGAGCTTGGTGCGCTCGTTCACCACGGTGGCCAGGTCCGACAGGTCGAGCCGGCCGTCGTCGGTGAGCCCCAGCCAGCGCAGGGTCGCCCCCGTCCGCTCGCACAGCTGCTGCCAGGGCAGCAGGTTCGCGTGGTGCTCCATCTCGGTCACGACGATCTCGTCGCCCTGGCCGACGGCGTACCGGCGGAACTCCGGCTCCTTGGCCGTCGCCGCGTTGGAGAGCGCGTAGGCGACCAGGTTGATCGCCTCGGTGCTGTTCCGGGTGAAGACGACCTCGTTCTCCGGCGCCCCGATGAAGGCCCCGATGGTGGTGCGCGCCGCCTCGTAGGCCGCGGTGGCCTCCTCGGCCAGCTGGTGCGCACCGCGGTGCGGAGCGGCGTTGACGTTCTCGTAGAACCACCGCTCAGCGTCCAGGACGCTGGTCGGCTTCTGCGAGGTCGCGCCGGAGTCGAGGTAGACCAGCCGCTTCCCGTCCCGGACGGTGCGGGACAGGATCGGGAAGTCCGCCCGGATCGCCTCGACGTCCAGCGGGAGCGGCACCTGGTGCGCCCCGGCGGGACGCGAGACGGTCTCGGTCATGCGGATGCAGCCTCGCTGGCGGCCTGCTCGTTCGAGTCCTTGACGTAGGCGGCGTAGCCCTCGTCCTCGAGCTTCTGCGCGAGCTCCGGGCCACCCTCGTCGACGACCCGGCCGGCGACGAAGACGTGCACGAAGTCGGGCTTGATGTACTTGAGGATCCGCGTGTAGTGCGTGATCAGCAGGACGCCGACCGGGCTGTCGGCCTTGGCCCGGTTCACGCCTTCGGAGACGACGCGGAGCGCGTCGACGTCCAGGCCGGAGTCCGTCTCGTCGAGGATCGCCATCTTGGGCTTGAGGAGGCGCATCTGCAGGATCTCGTGGCGCTTCTTCTCACCGCCGGAGAAGCCCTCGTTGACGTTGCGCTCGGCGAAGGCGCTGTCCATCTCGAGCGCGGTCATCTCGGTCCGGACGTCCTTGACCCAGGTGCGCAGCTTCGGCGCCTCGCCAGTGATCGCGGTGGCCGCGGTGCGCAGGAAGTTCGACACCGAGACGCCGGGGACCTCGACCGGGTACTGCATGGCCAGGAACAGGCCGGCCCGGGCGCGCTCGTCGACGGTCATCGCGAGGACGTCCTCGCCGTCGAGGGTGACGGTGCCGCCGGTGATCGTGTACTTGGGGTGCCCGGCGATCGAGTAGGCCAGGGTCGACTTGCCCGACCCGTTGGGGCCCATGATCGCGTGGGTCTCGCCCGCGCGGACGGTCAGGTCGACGCCGCGGAGGATCTCCTTGGTCTCGTCCCCGTCGCCGACGGTGACGTGCAGGTCGCGGATCTCGAGCACGCTCCCGGCCGAGAGGCCGGTGGCGGCGGGGGTCGCGGTGGGGCTGGTCACGGGTGTGTCGCTCCTCAGATGCTGGTCGCGGCGAGGGGGGCGTCGACGTCCACCAGGACGTCGTCACCCTCCACCCGGACCGGGTAGACGGGGACCGGCTCGGTGGCCGGGAGGTTCGTGGGCTGGCCGGTGCGCAGGTCGAAGCACGAGCCGTGCAGGGCGCACTCGATGGTGGGCGCCCCGTCGACGTCGTCGACGTCGCCGTCGGTCAGTGGGACGTCGGCGTGCGAGCAGACGTCCTGGATCGCGTACACCTCACCGTCGAGCTGGACGACGGCGACGTCGATGTCCGCGAGCTCGATCCGCAGGGAACCCTCCTCGGGCACCTCGGACAGCGCGCAGACCCGCTCGTACGTCACGCGCCGACCTCGACCGGCTGCTCCTCGAGGTCCGGCAGGGCACCGAGGCGCGCCTCGATGGTGCCCATCAGCCGGTCCTGCAGGGCGGGGACGCCGATGTGCTGCACGACGTCGGCGAAGAAGCCGCGCACCACGAGGCGGCGGGCCGTCTCGGCGTCGATCCCGCGGGAGCAGAGGTAGAACAGCTGCTCGTCGTCGAACCGGCCGGTGGCGCTGGCGTGACCGGCGCCGACGATCTCGCCGGTCTCGATCTCCAGGTTCGGCACCGAGTCGGCGCGGGCGCCGTCGGTGAGCACCAGGTTGCGGTTCAGCTCGTAGGTGTCCGTGCCGGTCGCGGCCGGCCGGATCCGCACGTCGCCGACCCAGACGGTGTGCGCCTTCTCCCCCTGCAGCGCGCCCTTGTAGACGACGTTGCTGCGGCAGTTCGGCGTGCCGTGGTCGACCCAGAGCCGGTGCTCCTGGTGCTGGGTCTCGTCGGCGAAGTACACGCCGTAGAGGTCGGCCGAGCCACCGGGGCCGGCGTACTGCACGTTGCTGACCAGCCGGACCAGGTCACCGCCGAGGGTGACCACGACCTCCTTGAGCGAGGCGTCCCGGCCGACGACGGCGTCGAACTGCCCGCCATGCACCGTGCCCGGCGCCCAGTCCTGCACCGAGACGACGGTCAGCTGCGCACCGTCACCGAGCAGGAAGGCGACCCCGCCGGAGTAGCGGGCCAGCCCCGAGTGGTCGAGGACGACGGTCGCCTGCGCGAACGCCCCCACCTCGACGACCAGCTGGCCCCAGACGACGTCGTCGCTGCCGGTGCCGGCGAGACCCAGGGTGACCGGGCGGTCGAGCACGGCCTCCTTGGCGATCCGGAGCACGGCTGCGCCGCCGCTGCGCTGACGGGTCAGCGCGGCCAGCCGGTCGACCGGCTCGGGCAGGCCCTTGAGCAGCGGGTCACCGGCCTCCACCGAGGTCAGCTCCGCACCCTGGGGCAGGTCGGACTCCCACGTCAGGTGGGCGTCCGACGGTGCGCCGTCCAGCAGCGCGCGGACGCGGCGCATCGGGGTGAAGCGCCACTCCTCCTCGCGACCGGTCGGTGCGCCGAAGGCGTCCGGGTCGGTGGAGGTGAGCCGCTCGGCCGGCGAGCCGGTCGGCGCCGGCCCGCCGTGCGAGTGCGACCCGGGGGGCGTGTCGCCGGCGGTGCCGGTGCCGGCCGCCGGGGTGGTCGGCGGCCCGGCCTGGGCCCCCACGCCGGGAGCGAAGAGCTCGCCGGCGAGGGTGGCCGAGTCCGTGGTGAGGGTGGTCTGGTCGTCAGTACCGGTGTTCTGTGGAGCCGACATCAGCCGACGGCACCTTCCATCTGGAGCTCGATCAGGCGGTTGAGCTCGAGGGCGTACTCCATCGGCAGCTCCCGGGCGATGGGCTCGACGAAGCCGCGCACGACCATCGCCATCGCCTCGTCCTCGGAGAGCCCTCGGCTCATCAGGTAGAAGAGCTGGTCGTCGCTGACCCGCGAGACGGTCGCCTCGTGGCCCATCGACACGTCGTCCTCGCGGACGTCGACGTAGGGGTAGGTGTCCGAGCGGCTGATGGTGTCGACCAGCAGCGCGTCGCACTTCACCGTCGACTTCGAGCCGTAGGCACCCTCGTCGACCTGGACCAGCCCGCGGTAGGAGGTGCGGCCACCACCGCGCGCCACCGACTTCGACACGATGGTCGAGGAGGTGTGCGGGGCGGCGTGCACCATCTTGGCGCCGGCGTCCTGGTGCTGGCCCTCGCCGGCGAAGGCGATGGACATGACCTCGCCCTTGGCGTGCTCACCGGTCATCCAGACGGCCGGGTACTTCATCGTCACCTTGGAGCCGATGTTGCCGTCGACCCACTCCATGGTCGCGCCCTCGTGGGCCACGGCCCGCTTGGTGACCAGGTTGTAGACGTTGTTCGACCAGTTCTGGATGGTCGTGTACCGGCAGCGCGCGTTCTTCTTGACGATGATCTCGACGACCGCGGAGTGCAGCGAGTCGGTCTTGTAGATCGGCGCGGTGCAGCCCTCGACGTAGTGCACGTAGGCGCCCTCGTCGATGATCATGAGGGTGCGCTCGAACTGGCCCATGTTCTCGGTGTTGATCCGGAAGTAGGCCTGCAGCGGGATCTCGACGTGCACGCCCTTGGGGACGTAGATGAATGAGCCACCCGACCACACGGCGGTGTTCAGCGCGGAGAACTTGTTGTCACCGGCCGGGATCACCGAGCCGAAGTACTCGCGGAACAGCTCGGGCTGCTCGCGCAGCGCCGTGTCGGTGTCCAGGAACAGGACGCCCTGCTCCTCGAGGTCCTCGCGGATCTTGTGGTAGACGACCTCGGACTCGTACTGGGCCGCGACACCGGAGACCAGCCGCTGCTTCTCCGCCTCCGGGATACCCAGCTTGTCGTAGGTGTTCTTGATGTCGTCAGGCAGGTCCTCCCACGAGGTGGCCTGCGCCTCGGTGGACCGCACGAAGTACTTGATGTTCTGGAAGTCGATGCCGGAGAGGTCGGAACCCCAGTCGGGCATGGGCTTCTTCTCGAAGATCTTCAGCGCCTTCAGCCGGCGCTCGAGCATCCACTCGGGCTCGTTCTTGCGGCGCGAGATGTCGCGGACGACGTCCTCGTTGATGCCGCGGGTGGCCGAGGCACCGGCGGCATCGGTGTCGGACCAGCCGTACTTGTAACGGCCGAGCGCATCGATCGTCTCGTCCTGCGTCATCGGCGCGCTGGGCACCGGCTGCGTGGTGGTCATGCGGGGGTCCTCTCCCGGTCGATCGAGGGGGTGGTGCGAGTGCTGGCGCCGGCGCCGGAGGGCGTGGCGCGACCAGCAGGTACAGGGCGTGCAGGGGTGGCTTTGTTCCCGGCCTGGGAGCCGGCGCGGAGTCCGGCCCGGAGGGCCAGCTGCGCGGGGATGTGGGTCGTGCAGATCCCGTCGCCGTGGGCGATCGTGGCCAGTCGCTGGACGTGCGTGCCGACCAGCCGGCTGATCACCGCCGTCTCAGCCTCGCACAGCTGCGGGAACTCGGCCGCGACGTGGGCGACCGGGCAGTGGTGCTGGCACAGCTGCCCGCCGCTGGAGATCGCCGAGGCGGTCGCGGCGTAGCCCTCGGCGGTCAGCGCGACGGCGAGCACCTGCGCCCGGTCGACCTCACCGGCGCCCGGTGCGGCCGCCTCGAGCGCGGACTCGACGGCGGTGGAGCACCGCTGCGCCAGCCCGGAGAGCTGCTGCTCGGCGACGGCGCGGACGGCGTCCGGCCCGCCGTGCTCGGCGACGAACCGCAGGGCCGTGAGCGCCAGGTCGTCGTAGGCGTGCGGGAAGGACTCCCGTCCGGCGTCGGTGAGGGCGAACCGGCGGGCAGGCCGGCCCCTCCCCCGCTGACCGCCGGGCGCCTCGCGCTCGGTGACCCGGCCGGCGGCGACCAGGCCGTCGAGGTGCCGGCGCACCGCGGCCGGGGAGATGCCCAGCCGACCGGCCAGCTCGGCGGCGGTCTGCGGGCCGTGCTCGAGGAGGAGGCTGCTCACCCGGTCACGGGTGCGCCCGTCCTCGGCCGGCGCACCGGCGGAGGGGACGGCGGCTCGGGCCGCAGCGGATTCCACAACACGATTGTGTCCTTAATCGGCGAGCCCGCAAGGAAGGTCCGCCTTACCTGCGGGCTGCCGGAGAGGCGCGTCACACGGCGGCGGAACCGCCCAGGTGGGCCGCTGGCGGAGCGATCGGACCAGCGGCGAGGAGCCCCACGGTCAGTAGCATCGGTGCCGTGTCGGTCCTTCCCTCGCGGGTGCGCAACTCGACGGTCTCCCGGCTGGCGCTGGCCAGCGTCGTCGCCAACGGCCTGATCGTCCTCACCGGCGGGTTCGTCCGGCTGACCGGCTCGGGGCTGGGCTGCCCGACCTGGCCCCGATGCACCGAGGACAGCTTCACCACGACGCCGGAGCTCGCCGCCCACGGCGTCATCGAGTTCGGCAACCGGCTGCTGACGTTCGTCCTGGTGGCCATCGCGGCCGCCACCCTGATCGCGGTGTTCCGTTCCGCCCGCCGCGACCTCCGCCCGCTCGCCGTGGTCGCCTTCCTGGGCATCCCCGCGCAGGGCCTGGTGGGCGGCGTCACGGTGCTCACCGGGCTCAACCCCTACACGGTCGCCGCGCACTTCCTGGTCTCCACGGCCCTCGTGGCCCTGACGACCGTCATGTGGCTGCGGTCCCGGGAGCCGGGGGTGGGCCAGCTGGTCGTGCGCCGCCCCTTCGCCCTGCTGGCGTACGGCATCGCAGCCACCACGGCGGTCGTCCTGGTGCTCGGCACGGTGGTCACCGGCAGCGGCCCGCACAGCGGCGACCCCGAGGCCGGCCGCACCGGCTTCGACCCGGCGCTGATGAGCCAGCTGCACGCCGACGCCGTCTTCCTGCTGCTCGGGCTGACGATCGCGCTGCTGGTGGCGCTGTACGCGACCGACTCCCCCGGCCGGGTCCGCCGGGCCGCCCGCGACCTGCTGGTCGTCCTGCTGGCCCAGGGCGTCGTCGGCTACGTGCAGTACTTCACCGGGCTGCCCATCCTGCTGGTGCTGCTGCACATGGCCGGCGCGGTGCTGACCACCGCCTACGCCGCCCGGCTGGTGTGGTCGGTGCGCGGTCCCGCCTCCGAGCTGCCGGTCGAGGCCTCGCCGGAGCGCGCCGCCGCCACCCACTGACGAGGCCAACTCGGCGTCGAGCAGGCGCCGAGCGGGCGCGACGGAGCGAGCCCGGCCGCGCCCACACCCGCGCGTGCTCGGCCCTCGGCTCCGGTGATGTGCAGCTGCGGCTGGTCCAGGGGCCAGAACCGGCCGTGGGTGCACATCGCCTCACCCGCTGGGCACGCCACCGCTGGCCGCGCGGTGGGTGGGGACGTCCTCCGTCAGACGAGGACGTCGGCCACCAGGGCGATCGACAGCAGCGTCATGTAGGTGATCGACACCGAGAACAGCCGCATCGGACGGTCCGGGACGTCGGCCTTGATCCGCCGCAGCCAGGCGTGCGACTCCGCGACGTACCAGGCGCCCAGGCCCACGGTGGCGGCGCCGGTGACCCAACCCAGCTGCGGCGTCGCCGGCACCATGAGCAACGACGTGCCCAGCGTGCCCCAGGCCCAGGCGACGGACTGGCGCCCGACGGTGACCGGCCCGGCGACCACCGAGAGCATGGGCACGCCGGCCCGGAAGTAGTCGAAGCGGAAACGGCTGGCCAGCGCCCAGAAGTGCGGCATCTGCCAGCAGAAGACGATCCCGAAGAAGACGAAGGCGGGCCAGTCCAGCGAGCCGGTGACCGCGGCCCAGCCGATCAGCACCGGAGCGGCACCCGGCAGCCCACCGAACACGGTGTTGTGCCTGGTGCGGCGCTTGAGCACCATCGTGTAGAGCACCGAGTAGGCGAGCACCGCGGCCGCCGCGAGGGCCGTGGCCAGCGGAGTGGTGAACAGCCCGAGCAGGACCAGGGACACCCACGCCAGCAGCACACCGAAGACCAGCGCGTTGCGGGGCGCGATCACCCCGCTGGGGATCGGTCGGTCGCGGGTGCGCGACATCAGCCGGTCGATGTCCCGGTCGTACCAACAGTTGATCGTGTTGGCGGCCCCGGCGGCGAGCATGCCGCCGACCAGGGTGGCCACGACCAGGCCGGTGCCCGGCCAGCCCCCGGCCGCGAGCATCATCGCCGGCAGCGTGGTGACCAGCAGCAGCTCGACCAGCTTCGGCTTGGTCAGCGACACGTAGGCCGCCACCGTCGCGCGGGCGGAACGCACCGGCCGGGCGCGACCGACGGAGCGGTCGGCGATCGCCGTCACCGGGGGCCCAGGAGCGCAGCGTCGCGCGGGCAGCAGGGCACCACGAGGTCCTTCTCCGCCGGGGATGGGGTAGCCCGCCCACTGTAGCCCGGCCCACCTACAGGGAATCGCCGGACACCACTAGGGTTTGATCACGTTGACTCTGCGCGTGATGCGGGTAGGGCGGACGTCGAGGACGACGGCGCGCCCACGCTCACGACCTCCGACCGCGCCGACCGGGGCGGCCGTGGTGCGCATCGTCGTCCGCCCGGGGTGAACTGCCCCCCGCGCCCCCGGGCGGGTCCGACACCGACCGATCCCCGAGGGAGCTCCGAGCGCCACATGACCAGCGACAACGGAACCAAGAGCACCGCACCCGAGGCCCCCGCCGAGGCCGCCACCGACTCCTCGACCGGCTCGCCCCGCCAGCCCAGCCCGACCCTCCCCGAGGGTTTCGGCGACCTGGACCGCGCGGCCATCGACACCGCACGCGTCCTGGCCATGGACGCGGTGCAGAAGGTCGGCAACGGCCACCCCGGCACCGCGATGAGCATGGCGCCGGTCGCCTACCTGCTGTTCCAGAAGTGGCTGAAGCACGACCCGAGCGACCCGAACTGGGCCGCCCGTGACCGCTTCGTGCTCTCCATGGGGCACTCCAGCCTGACCCTGTACGTCCAGCTGTACCTGGCCGGCTACGGCCTGGAGCTGGAGGACCTGCAGGCCCTGCGCACCTGGGGCTCCAAGACCCCGGGCCACCCCGAGGTCGGGCACACCGCCGGCGTCGAGACCACCACCGGCCCGCTGGGCCAGGGCGTCGGCAACGCGGTCGGCATGGCCATGGCCGCCCGCCGCGAGCGCGGCCTGCTGGACCCCGACGCCGCCGAGGGCGAGGGCCTGTTCGACCACACCATCTGGGCCTTCGCCTCCGACGGTGACCTGGAGGAGGGCGTCAGCGGCGAGGCCTCCTCGCTGGCCGGCACCCAGCAGCTGGGCAACCTCGTCCTGGTCTACGACGACAACAAGATCTCGATCGAGGACGACACCACCGTCGCCTTCACCGAGGACGTCGGTGCCCGCTACGCCGCCTACGGCTGGCACGTCCAGCACGTCGACGACGGCGAGGACCTGGCGGCCGTCGACGCCGCCTTCGCCGCCGCGAAGGCCGAGACCACCCGCCCGTCGATCATCGTGCTCCGCACGGTCATCGGCTGGCCGGCGCCGAACAAGCAGAACACCGGCGCCGTGCACGGCTCGGCGCTCGGCGACGACGAGGTCAAGGCGACCAAGGAGATCCTCGGGTTCGACCCGGAGAAGTCCTTCGACGTCGCTCCCGAGGTCATCGAGCACACCCGCAAGGCCGTCACCCGCGGCCAGCAGGCACACGCCGAGTGGCAGCAGCGGTTCGACGCCTGGACCGCGGCCAACGCCGAGGGCGCCGCCCTGCTGGAGCGGATGAGCACCCGCACCCTCCCCGAGGGCTGGGCGGAGAAGCTGCCGTCCTGGGACGCCGACCCGAAGGGCGTCGCCACCCGCAAGGCCTCCGGTGAGGTGCTCGCCGCCCTCTACCCCGAGCTCCCCGAGCTGTGGGGCGGGTCGGCCGACCTGGCCGAGAGCAACAACACCGCGGTCAAGGGCGAGCCCTCGTTCCTGCCGGCCAGCCGCCAGACCAAGATGTGGTCCGGTGGCCCCTACGGCCGCACGCTGCACTTCGGTGTGCGTGAGCACGCCATGGGCGCGGTCATGAACGGCATCGCGCTGCACGGTGGCACCCGCGTCTACGGCGGCACCTTCCTCACGTTCTCCGACTACATGCGTGGCGCGGTGCGGCTCGCCGCCCTCATGCAGCTGCCGGTCACCTACGTGTGGACCCACGACTCGATCGGCCTGGGCGAGGACGGCCCGACCCACCAGCCGATCGAGCACTACGCCGCGCTGCGCGCCATCCCGGGCTTGGACTTCGTCCGACCGGCCGACGCCAACGAGACCGCGGTGGCCTGGCGCACGATCCTCGAGCACAACGACCGGCCCGCCGGTCTGGCGCTGTCCCGGCAGAACCTGCCGGTGTTCGACCGCACCCAGTTCGCCTCGGCGGAGGGCACCGCCAAGGGCGGCTACGTGCTGGCCGAGGCGTCCAACGGCCAGCCGGAGGTGGTGCTCATGGGCACCGGCTCCGAGGTGCAGATCGCGGTGGCCGCGCGGGAGCAGCTCGAGGCGCAGGGCGTGCCCACCCGGGTCGTGTCCCTGCCCTGCTGGGAGTGGTTCGCCGAGCAGGACCAGGCCTACCGTGAGCAGGTGCTGCCCCCGTCGGTCAAGGCGCGGGTCAGCGTCGAGGCCGGGGTGCCGATGGGCTGGCGGGAGTTCGTCGGCGACGCCGGGCGGATCGTCGGGCTCAACCACTACGGCGCCAGCGCGTCCTACTCGAAGCTGTACGAGGAGTTCGGGCTGACCGAGGACGCCGTCGTCGCGGCTGCACAGGAGAGCATCGAGGCCGCTGCCTCCGGCGCCAACCCGCCGAGCGGTGCCGGCGTCTCCCGCGGCGGGGTCTTCAGCTCCGACGCCACCGCCGACCACTGAGGAAGGACCCCGTCCTCCCCACCCTTCGCACGCTCAAGGTGGGGCCCGGGACGGGGCCGACAAACCACACCGACAGGAGGGCATGACATGGCCCAGAACGAGAACCTGGCACAGCTGTCGAAGGCGGGGGTCGCCGTCTGGCTCGACGACCTCTCCCGGGACCGCATCCGCAGCGGCAACCTGCAGCAGCTCGTCGACGAGCAGAGCGTCGTCGGCGTCACCACCAACCCGAGCATCTTCGCCGCGGCGATCAGCGGGTCGAAGTCCTACGACGACCAGCTGCACGCCCTGGCGGTGCGCAAGGTGAGCGTCGAAGAGGCGCTGCGCACCATCACCTCCGCCGACGTCCGGGACGCCTGCGACCTGCTCGCGCCGGTCGCCGCGCGTACCGGCCGGGACGGTCGCGTCTCGCTGGAGGTCGCACCGGGGCTGGCACACGACGAGGACGCGACCGCCGCCGAGGCCGCCCACCTGTGGTGGCTCGTCGACCGGCCGAACCTCTTCATCAAGATCCCGGCGACGCTGGCGAGCCTCCCGGCGATCACCACCTCGATCGCCAAGGGCATCAGCGTGAACGTGACGCTGATCTTCAGCATCGAGCGGTACAAGGCCGTGATGGACGCGTACCTGACGGGCCTCGAGCAGCGGCTGGCTGAGGACCCGAACGCCTCCTTCGAGGGCATCGAGTCCGTGGCGTCGTTCTTCGTGTCCCGGGTGGACACCGAGATCGACAAGCGCCTGGACGACGCCGGTGCCGACGCCTCGCTCAAGGGCAAGGCCGGCGTCGCCAACGCCCAGCTGGCCTACCAGGCCTACGAGGAGGTCTTCTCCTCCGACCGCTGGAAGGCGCTGGAGGCCAAGGGCGCCAGCAAGCAGCGGCCGCTGTGGGCCTCGACCGGGGTCAAGAACCCGGACTACTCCGACACCCTCTACCTGTCCGAGCTCATCGCCCCGGACACGGTGAACACCATGCCGGAGAAGACGATGCAGGCCTACGCCGACCACGGCCAGGCCGGCACCCCGGTGCAGTCGGCCTACGCGGACGCCGAGAAGGTCATGCAGGCGGTGGCCGACGCCGGCGTCGACCTCGACGACGTGTTCCGCGTCCTCGAGGACGAGGCCGTGCAGAAGTTCGTCGACGCCTGGGACGAGCTGACCGGCTCGGTCCAGGAGCAGCTGCAGGACAAGGCCTGACCCGCCGGGGCTCGGGCGGCGGCACACCCGCCGCCCGGGCCCCGAGCAGGTCCGCCTGTGCACCACCCTCTGGACACCGTCCGCCGTCCGGTCCGGCGCCGCACCGGACGGCGGCACCCTGCGAGCTGATCGAGGACGGACACGATGCCCACCAACCCGTTGCGCGACCCACGGGACCGGCGGCTGCCCCGGGTCCCCGAGCCCTGCGCCCTGGTCGTCTTCGGGATCACCGGGGACCTCTCGCGCAAGAAGCTCCTCCCCGCCGTCTACGACCTGGCGAATCGGGGCCTGCTGCCCACCAACTTCGCGCTGCTGGGCTTCGCCCGCCGCGACTGGGGCGACGTGGAGTTCTCCGAGCTGGCGCGTTCGGCCGCGCGCGAGCACGCCCGCACCCCGTGGCGCGAGGAGGTCTGGGAGCGGCTGGCGAACAGCGTCCGGTTCGTCCAGGGCTCCTTCGACGACGACGACGCCTTCGACGAACTGGCGAGCAACCTGGCCGAGCTCGAGGGCAGCCACGGCATCGGCGGCAACGCCGCGTTCTACCTGTCCATCCCGCCGGCGCTGTTCCCGACCGTGCTGAAGCAGATGCAGCGCACCGGGATGGCCGAGAGCAGCATGGACCGCTGGCGCCGCGTCGTGGTGGAGAAGCCCTTCGGCACCGACCTGGCCTCCAGCCGCGAGCTGAACGAGCTGGTCGACTCGGTGTTCACCGCCGACGACGTCTTCCGGATCGACCACTACCTGGGCAAGGAGACGGTCCAGAACCTGCTGGCCCTGCGCTTCGCGAACTCGATGTTCGAACCGATCTGGAACGGCCACCACGTCGACTCGGTGCAGATCACCATGGCCGAGGACGTCGGCATCGGCGGGCGGGCCGGGTTCTACGAGAAGACCGGCGCGGCTCGCGACGTCCTGCAGAACCACCTGCTCCAGCTCCTGGCGCTGACCGCCATGGAGGAGCCGGTCGAGTTCTCCGCGGAGGAGATCCGCACCGAGAAGCTCAAGGTCCTCCGGGCGGTCTCCGTCCCCGCCGACGACGACATGGTCCAGTTCGCCATCCGGGGCCAGTACGAGCAGGGCTGGCTCGCCGGCCAGCGCGCGATCGGGTATCGCCAGGAGGAGGGCGTGGCCGCCGACTCCACCACCGAGACCTACGCCGCCGTCCGGCTCGGCGTGGAGACCCGGCGCTGGGCCGGCGTCCCGTTCTACCTGCGCACCGGCAAGCGGCTGCCCCGCCGGGTCACCGAGATCGCCCTGGTGTTCAAGCGGGCTCCGCACCTGCCCTTCGCGCCCACCGACACCGAGGAGCTCGGCCACAACCAGCTCGTCATCCGGGTGCAGCCCGACGAGGGCATGACGCTGAAGTTCGGCTCCAAGGTCCCCGGCAGCGTGATGGAGGTCCGCGACGTCGCGATGGACTTCCTCTACGGCGAGCAGTTCACCGAGGCCAGCCCCGAGGCCTACGAGCGCCTGCTGCTCGACGTGCTGCTCGGCGACGCCACGCTGTTCCCCCGGAACGCCGAGGTGGAGGCCTCCTGGGCGGTCATCGACCCGCTCGAGGCGTACTGGGCGTCCACCGAGCCGCACCCGTACCGGGCAGGCGAGTGGGGTCCGCGGGCCGCCGACGCCATGCTCGAGGCCGACGGCCGCCAGTGGCGCCGACCGTGAACGGCCGCCCACCCACCGCCCGCGCGACTCCCCAGGAGGGGACCTCATGACCACGCTGTGGGACACCACCGGATCCGCGGTGGTCAAGGAACTGGCCGCCCAGCGCCGCACCGGCGGCGCCGTGATGAGCGGGGTGGCGCTCACCCTGGTGGTCGTCGCCGACGAGGGCCGGGTCGCGGAGGCCGAACAGGCCGCGTCCGCCGCGGCCGAGGTGCACCCCTGCCGGCTGCTGCTCGTGGTCCGCCGCCAGGTCGAGGCGCCGGTGCCGCGGCTGGACGCCGAGGTGCTCATCGGTGGCCGGCTGGGCCCGGGCGAGGCCGTCGTCATGCGGATGTACGGCCGGCTGGGTCTGCACGCGGAGTCCGTCGTGCTGCCGCTGCTGGCCGCCGACGCCCCCGTCGTCACCTGGTGGCACGAGGCGCCGCCGGAGCAGATCGCCCGGGACGCGCTCGGCGTGATCGCCGACCGCCGGATCACCGACTCCGCCATGAGCGCCGACCCGGTGGCCGCGCTGCGGATCCGGGCGCACGACTACGCGCCCGGTGACACCGACCTGGCGTGGACCCGCAGCACCCCGTGGCGGGCGACCCTGGCCTCGACCCTGGACTCGGTCTCCGGTCGCCGTGGCGACTCGGTGCGCGTCCGGGGTGGCCAGGTCGAGGGAGACCCGGAGAGCGCGACCGCCCAGCTGGTCGCCGGCTGGCTGTCCTCCCGGTGCGGCTGCGACATCCCGGTGGTCGGCACTGCACGGGTGCCCGGGTCCGCCGGCATCGACAGCGTCGAGCTGCGACTGGACCAGGACGAGGTGGTCCGGGTGCAGGAGGACCGCAAGGGCGGCGCGGTCATCAACCAACCGTTCCGCCCGGAGGCGATCGTCGCGCTGCCCGACCGCAGTCTCGGTGAGCTCATCGGTGAGGAGCTCCGTCGGCTGGACTCCGACGAGCCCTACAGCGAGGCTCTGGAGGCGGTGACCGGGGCGGCCGGTCTCTCCGACCGGCCGGCCTGCCGTGACCACGTCTGGTACGACCCCATGCGGCCGCAGCAGACCTCCGAGCCGGTCAACGGCAACGGGGCGCCCCCTGCAGCGGGCAGCGCCCCCCAGGCGTCGGCCGCGACGCCGGCGCCGACGGTGCCCGACGACTCGGCCGACGCCGACGAGGTGGCCGAGGCCGGCGAACACGACTCCCCCGCCGACGACTCCGCCGAGCAGCGGACCGTCCAGGCCCCCGACGCACCGTCGGCGGCAGGCGGCGGGGCACCGACCAGGAAGGCGCGCACACGATGAGCCAGCAGGAGGGCCGGACGCCGGACGTGGTGGTGAAGCCGGACGCCGACCAGCTGGCCCGCTCCGTGGCCTCCGCGCTGGTCGCCCGGCTGGCCGCCGCCCAGGCCGTGCACGGGACGGCTTCGGTCGTGCTCACCGGCGGGGGCATCGGGACGGCGGTGCTCGAGCGGGTCGCCGCACTGGCCGCCGAGCCCGAGCACGCCGTCATCGACTGGGGCCTGGTGGACGTGTGGTGGGGTGACGAGCGCTTCGTGCCGGTCGACCACCCGGACCGCAACGAGCTCGGCGCCCGCGAGTCGCTGCTGACCAAGGTGGCGCTGGACCCGGAGCGGGTGCACCCGATCCCCTCTTCCGACGCGGGCTTCGACGAGCCGGAGGAGGCAGCGGCCTGGTACGCCGAGCAGCTCGCCGCAGCCGCTGGTGACGGCGAGACGATGCCCCGGATCGACGTGCTGCTGCTGGGCATGGGGCCGGAGGGCCACGTCGCCTCGATCTTCCCGGAGTCCCCGGCGGCCACCGACGACCGTCCGGTGGTCGCGGTCCACGACTGTCCGAAGCCGCCGCCGACCAGGGTGAGCCTCGGGTTCGCGGCGATCACCGCGGCGGAGGAGGTCTGGCTGCTCGTCAGCGGCGAGGGCAAGGCCGAGGCCGTCGCCCGGGCACTGTCCGGCGCCGACCCGGTCCAGCTCCCGGCGGCCGGGGCGCAGGGCAAGCAGGCCACCCGCTGGCTGCTGGACACCGCAGCGGCCGGCCAGCTCCCCCGCGCCTGAGCCCAGGACAGCCGAAGGCCCGGTCACCCCAGCTGCTCATGGGGTGACCGGGCCCGGTGACGTGCTGGAACGGCCCCGCTGCAGGGTCCCGCCGCGAGCGCGCGAGTGGCGGGGGGCAGCGGGGTCCTTGATCAGGCGCCGCGGCGGGCGCGCAGGCGGCTCAGGGCCTCTTCCAGCAGGGCGTCACCGTCCGCATCCGACCGGCGCTCCCGGACGTAGGCGAGGTGCGTCTTGTACGGCTCCGTCCGCGGCGCCGGCGGCGGGTTCTGCTGGTCGGTCCCGGCCGGGAGCCCGCACCGCGGGCAGTCCCAGGTCTCCGGGACGTCGACGTCCGTCGCGAAGGCGACCCGCGACTCGTGGTTGTTCGCGCACCAGAAGCCGATCCGGTTCCGAGGCGCTGCCTCGCCACGTTCGGCCTCACCCATCGGTCCCGCACCGACCCGGCTCCCCCGGATCGCGTTCCCACCAGCCACGAGAGGCCCCCCTGATCGCTGCCACGTCGCGGTGACTGAGTTGATCACCGCGGGGGCAGTCTAGGGCCTGACCAGCCCGTTCAGGGTCACGATGTGAACACCCTGTGTGCCGCCACGCGCCCTTGCACCGATGGGAACGATCGCACGGGCCGGCCCGCACAGCGGCCCTCTCCCGGGGGCCCGCGCCGGGCTCGTGAGGAGAGGGTCGTTCGTCAGACCTTGAGCAGGATCCCGAGCGCCACGATGCAGACGGCCCACAGCAGACCGGCGAAGACGGTCAGCCGGTTGAGGTTCTTCTCCACCACCGAGCTGCCGGACAGCTGCGAGGACACCGCACCACCGAACATCGAGGACAGACCGCCGCCCTTGCCGCGGTGCAGCAGGATGAGCACGATCAGCAACAGGCTGGTGAGCACCAGCAGGACGTTGAGGAACAACTCCATCGTTCTTGGTCTCCTGTCCCGTACACAACGGGGTGGGTGGGCTCGCACCCGTCGGGTCGGGGGCTCTCGACGGTCCAGCCTAACCGACGGGGCCAGGGCATCCGCTCAGCCAGGGCCGGTCAGCGGACGCCGGCCGTCGCGACGTCGTAGCCCCCGTAGGGCTGCATGACCACGCCGTTGCGCAGCCGCTGGCCGGCCAGCAACTGCACCCGGTTCTCCACCAGCGGGACATAGGCCGACGTCTCCTGCACCGCGTACCCGACCTGGCGCCAGGCGTCGGCAGCCGCGGCCGGCTCGGTCGCTGCCCGGGCGGCGTCCACCAGCCCGTTGACGGCCGGGTCGTCCAGGTACGCGTAGTTGGTGTTGCCGACCTTGCGGATCGAGCGCCCGTCGACCAGTGGGAGCAGGAAGGACGCCGAGGTCGGGAAGTCCGCGGTCCAGGTGGCGAGCACCATCCCGTATCCCGCGGCGGTCACCGCATCGGGGTTGCCGACGTCCGTGGCGTAGTAGGTGGCCGGGTCCAGCGGGCGCACCTCGACGGCGATCCGCACCTCCGCGAGGTCTGCAGCGATGGCCTCGGCCACCTCGACGCTGGACGGCACGTCCGGGACGGCCAGCACCGTGCTGAAGCCGTCGGGCTGACCGCAGGCGGCCAGCGCCGCCCGTGCAGCGGCCAGATCCGGCTGGGGGTCGGACTCCTCGGGGGCTCCGGCGACCGCGCGCGGCCAGAGCACCGACGTCCGCACGGCGTTGCCGGCCCCCAGCAGGGCCTGCTGCACGGCCGACCGGTCGACCGCGGCAGCCACGGCAGCCCGGCAGGACGGGTCGTCCATCGGGGCCACCGTCGTGGGCAGGGCCAGCAGCCGGACCGTGCCGGTGGTGACGTCGTCGATCCGCGCGGCCAGGTCCTCGTCGTCCAGCCGGCTGGTGGTGGCCTGCTGCACGCCGGTCCCGGAGAGGTCCGCGTCGGCCGACCCGGCCAGCAGGGCCTGGTCGCGGGCGACGCCGGAGAGACCGGTGCGCACCACCACCTCGTCCGGCAGGGCGGTGCGGACGTCGTCGGTGGCCGGGTCCCACTGCGGGTTGCGGGACAGCACGATGCCGGCCACCGGGTCCACGGAGGTGATCAGGTAGGGGCCGGAGCTGACCGGACGGGCACCGTAGTCGCCGCCGGTGTCGCTCTCCGCCGGCACCGGGCTGCTCGAGGGCAGGGCCATGACGAAGGGGAAGTCCGGCGCCGGACTGGTGAGCCGGAAGACGATCGTCCGGTCGTCGGGGGTCTCGATCGAGGCCAGCCCCAGCCGGTCGGCGGTCTCGTCCTGGTAGGGCCCGGCGTAGGGGTCCGCCGGGTCGTCGAGCAGGTCGACGACGTAGGTGGGGCCGCCGACGACCACGTCGGAGGCGAAGGAGCGTTCGATCCCGTACTTCACGTCGCGCGAGGTGATCGGCCGGCCGTCCTCGAACCGCACGCCCTCGCGCAGGGTGAAGGTCCAGGTGCGGCCGCCGTCGGTGCTGGTGCCGAGGTCGGTGGCGAGGTCGGGGACCAGTTCGTCGGTGCTGCCCGGCTCGGCGGAGTAGGTGACCAGGGTGCGGGTGTACAGCCGCATCAGGTTCCACACCGACGGCATGTAGGAGCGCTGCGGGTCCAAGCTGTCGATCTCGCCGGTGACCAGCCGCAGCGTCCCGCCGGGCTCCTCCGAGGGTGCGCGCACCCCCTCGACCCCGCTGTCGGGCTCCGCCGCCACGGTCGGCACCCCGGCCAGCCCGCTGTTCTCGCTGCCACAGCCGGTCAGCACGGCCAGGGCGGCGGCCAGGAACACGACGACGACCGACCGCCCCGCTCCCCGAGGGGTGCGCTGGGCGGCCGGTCGCCGTTCCGTGCTGTGCGTCAACGTGGGTGCTGCTCCGCCCGGTCAGTGCCGGCGGCGGTCAGCTCCCACCGGCAGCGGTACGACAGATCTGTACGAACTCGTCGGCGTCCAGGCTCGCCCCGCCGACTAGTGCACCGTCGACGTCCGGCCCGGCGAGGATGCCGGCGGTGTTGCCGGCCTTGACCGATCCGCCGTAGAGGATACGGACCGCGGCGGCCGTGTCCGCGCCGTGACGCTCGGCGAGCCGTGCCCGCAGCGCCGCACAGACCTCTTGCGCATCATCCGGCGTCGCCACCTCACCGGTGCCGATCGCCCACACCGGCTCGTAGGCGACCACCAGCTCCTGGAGCTGCTCGGTGGGGACGCCGTCCAGGGCCCGGTCCAGCTGGTCGGTGCAGTGCGCGACGTGGGTGCCTGCCCGACGGACGTCGAGCCCCTCCCCCACGCACAGCAGCGGGACCAGCCCGTGCCGCAGCGCCGCCTGCACCTTGGCCGCGACCACCGCGTCGTCCTCACCGTGCAGCGTGCGCCGCTCGGAGTGGCCGACCAGGACGTAACGGCAGGCGAGCGCGGCGAGCATCGCCCCGCTGACCTCCCCGGTGTAGGCGCCGGAGTCCTGCGCCGAGACGTCCTGCGCGCCGTACCCGATCTCCAGCTTGTCGCCGGCCACCAGCGTCTGCACGCTGCGCAGCGCGGTGAACGGCGGGACGACGACGACCTCGGCGTCCTCCAGCTGCGGCTCGGTCAGCGAGAAGGCCAGCTTCTGCACCAGCCCGATCGCCTCGAGGTGGGTCAGGTTCATCTTCCAGTTGCCCGCGATGAGCGGACGGCGGCCCTCCCGGGGCGGCCTGGGCTTCGTGCGTGCCATCGTCGCCCCTCAGTCCGCGAGCACCGCGAGCCCGGGGAGCTCCCGGCCCTCGAGGTACTCCAGCGACGCGCCGCCGCCGGTGCTGATGTGCCCGTAGGCCGCCTCGTCCAGCCCGAGCTGGCGCACGGAGGCCGCGGAGTCGCCGCCGCCGACGACGGAGAGCCCGTCGATCGCGCCGACGGCCTGCGCCACGCCCCGGGTGCCGCCCTGGAAGGGAGCGAGCTCGAACACGCCCATCGGCCCGTTCCAGAACACCGTGCGTGCGCCGGCCAGGGCCTCGGCGAAGAGCTCGACGCTCTTCGGCCCGATGTCCAGGCTCATCTGGTCGGCCGGGATCTCGGTGGCCGGCAGCACGGTGGTCGGCGCGTCCGCGCTGAACTCCGGGGTGCAGACCACGTCGACCGGCAGCACGATCCGGTCGCCGGCCTCGGCCAGCAGCCGCCGGCAGCTGTCGACCTGGTCGGCCTCCAGCAGCGACGTCCCGACCTCGTGGCCCTGCGCGGCCAGGAAGGTGTAGGTCATCCCCCCGCCGACCAGCAGCCGGTCGACCTTGGGCAGCAGCGCCTCGATCACGCCGAGCTTGTCGCTGACCTTGGAGCCGCCGAGCACGACGACGTAGGGCCGCTCCGGGCTCTCGGTGAGCCGGGTGAGCACCTCCAGCTCGCGGGCGACCAGCCGGCCGGCCGCGTGCGGGAGCCGCTCGGCCACGTCGTAGACCGAGGCGTGCTTGCGGTGCACGGCACCGAACGCGTCGTCGACGTAGAGGTCGGCCAGCCCGGCGAGCCGGTCGGCCAGCTCGCCGCGAGCGGCATCGTCCTTGCCGGTCTCGGCGGCCTCGAAGCGGACGTTCTCCAGCATGAGCACCTGGCCGTCGGCGAGCGCCGCGACCTTCGCCGTGGCGTCGGGGCCGGCGACGTCGGCGGCCAGCGGCACCTCGGTGCCGAGCAGCTCACCGAGCCGTGCGGCGACCGGCGCCAGGGAGTACCGCGGGTCGGGCTCGCCCTTGGGGCGGCCCAGGTGCGCGGCGACGACGACCCGGGCGCCGGCCTCGCGGAGCGCCGAGATCGTGGGCAGGCTGGCCCGGATCCGGCCGTCGTCGGTGATCGCGCCGCTGTCTGAGTCCAACGGGACGTTCAGGTCGGCGCGCAGCAGCACGCGCCGACCCGACACCCCGTCGGCGATGAGCTCGTCGACGGACCGCATCAGAGCTTGCTGCCCACCAGCACGACGGAGTCGACGAGGCGGTTGGAGTAGCCCCACTCGTTGTCGTACCAGCCGACGACCTTGACCTGGTTGCCGAACACCTTGGTCAGACCCGCGTCGTAGATGCACGAGGCCGGGTCGGTGACGATGTCGGAAGAGACGATCGGCGCGTCGGTGTAGACCAGGTACGGCGCCAGCGGGCCGGCGGCAGCCGCCTTGTAGGCCTCGTCGACCTCCTCGAGAGTGACCTCGCGGGACAGCGTGACGGTGAGGTCGGTCGCCGAGCCGGTCGGCACCGGGACGCGGAGCGCGTAGCCGTCGAGCTTGCCCTTCAGCTCCGGCAGCACCA
>NZ_JAAKGN010000328.1:0-1384 GCF_011039295.1 Modestobacter sp. KNN46-3
CGAAGGCCGCCGTGACCAGGTCGATGACCTGCTGGTGGTCGACCCGCCCGGCCGCCGAGACGACGATCGAGGGGACGGCGTAGCGGTCGCGGTACCAGCCGTCGACGTCGTCCCGGGTCAGGGACTCGATCGACTCCACGGTGCCGAGCACCGACCGCCCCAGCGGCGTGTCGCCGAACAGGGTCTCGGCGTACAGGTCGTGCACCGCGTCGGCGGGCTCGTCGTCGCGCATCGCGATCTCCTCGAGCACCACCGTGCGCTCGGACTCCAGGTCCGGGGCGGTGTTGAGCGCGTCGGTGACCAGGTCCCCGAGCAGGGTCACCGCGAGCGGGAGGTCGCTGGCGAGCACGTTCGCGTAGTAGCAGGTGTGCTCCTTGGCGGTGAAGGCGTTCATCTCACCACCGACGGCGTCCATCGCCGTGGCGATCTCCAGCGCCGTGCGGCTCCGGGTGCCCTTGAACAGCAGGTGCTCGAGGAAGTGTGAGGAGCCGCCCAGCTCCGGGCTCTCGTCCCGGGACCCGACGCCGACCCAGATGCCCAGGGTCGCCGACAGCACCCCGGGCATCGTCTCGGTGACCACCCGCAGCCCGCCGGGCAGCTCGGTCCGCTCCACCCGGCCGCCGACCTCGTCGACGTCCAGGACCTGCGTGACACCGACCGGGGCCGGGACGGACGCCGCAGCGCCCGCCCCGGCCCCGGTCAGGTCGGTACTCGTGTTCACGCCTCCGCGGGGGCGGCGGTCTCGTCAGCCGGAGCTGCGTCACCGGCAGCGGCGGCGTCGCCCTCGACGACCGGCACCAGGCTGATCTTGCCGCGGGCGTCGATGTCGGTGATCTCGACCTGCAGCTTGTCGCCGACGTTCGCGACGTCCTCGACCTTGGCGATCCGCTTGCCGTTGCCCAGCTTGCTGATGTGGACCAGGCCGTCGCGGCCGGGCAGCAGCGAGACGAAGGCGCCGAAGGCCGTCGTCTTCACCACGGTGCCGAGGAACCGCTCGCCGACCTTGGGCAGCGTCGGGTTCGCGATGGCGTTGATCCGGTCGACCGCGGCCTGGGCCGAGGGGCCGTCGGAGGCGCCGACGTAGATCGTGCCGTCGTCCTCGATGGTGATGTCGGCGCCGGTCTCGTCCTGGATCGCGTTGATCATCTGCCCCTTCGGGCCGATGACCGCGCCGATCTTGTCGACCGGGATGCGCACCGTGGTCACCCGCGGGGCGTAGGCGCTCATCTCGTCGGGGCCGTCGATCGCCTCGAGCATGACGTCGAGGATGTGCAGCCGGGCCGCGCGGGCCTGGGTCAGCGCACCGGCGAGGACGTCGGAGGGGATGCCGTCGAGCTTCGTGTCCAGCTGGAGGGCCGTCACGAAGTCCTTGGTGCCGGCGACC
>NZ_JAAKGN010000329.1:0-1358 GCF_011039295.1 Modestobacter sp. KNN46-3
TCCTCCGGCCCGCGCCGCACCTGCTCCTCCGGCGCCTGCCGCACCGGCGGCGGCACCCGGACCGGAGGGCCAGGTGCTCGCGCTGGTGAACGCCGAGCGGGCCGCTGCCGGCTGTGCCGCCGTCAGCGCCGACGCCGGCCTGGCCGCGGTGGCCCGGGCGCACAGCGCCGACATGCGGGACCGCGACTACTTCTCCCACGTCACGCCCGAGGGCCTCGACCCCTTCGCCCGCGCTCGCGCGGCGGGGATCGGGTACGCCCGGGCGGAGAACATCGCGTCCGGCCAGCCGGACGCAGCTGCGGTGATGGCGGCCTGGATGTCCAGCCCCGGGCACCGGCAGAACATCCTGAACTGCCAACTGCGCACGCTGGGTGTCGGCGTCGCCGCCGGCTCCGGCGGCCCGTGGTGGACCCAGCTCTTCGGCGCCTGAGCGTCCGCGCCCGCCGAGATCGGGCTGGTGGCTGTCTCGCCGTGGTCGAGGCAGCCACCAGCCCGAGGTGATCACCGCGGGGCCGCGCGCAGCCGGGTGATCAGCAGCTCCGGGGAGTGCAGATCGGCCGCGGTGACGACCAGCACGCGCCAGCCGGCGGCCGCCAGTGCACTGAGCCGCTGCCGGTCCCGCACGAACCGACCGGGTCCGTCGTGCCAGACCCCGTCGTACTCGAGCGCCACCCGGTGCGCGGGCCAGCCGAAGTCCACGCGGGCCAGGAAGCGCCCACCGGCGCGCACCTCGAACTGCGCCACCGGTGCGGGCAGCCCGTGCGCAGCCAGCAGCAGCCGCACCCTGGTCTCCTGGGGCGACTCCGCCCGCCCGTCCGCCGCCGCTGCTGCCCGGCGGGCCCGAGCCGACCCGCGGCACGTGGGCAGTGCGCCCACCGCCGTCCGGACCTCGGCGAGGTCCACGACCCGCGCGTGCACGAGCTGGTCGAGCAGGACGACCGCCTCCTCCGGTGGCGCGAACCGGGCCAGGTCGACCGCCGTCCGCAGGCCGGTCGTCCAGCGGAGGAAGTCCCCGCGGGTCAACACGGCACCGTCGAGGTGCGCCGCCCGGACGACGATCCCCGGCTCCGGGTCCCACCGGGTGCCCAGCGGGACCACCACCTCGACCGGGTCGCCCGCGCCCGCCACGTCACGCACCCCGAGGAGGTCCGCGGCGCTCCGCCCACCCAGGACGGCGCCCCGGGGCATCCGCAGCGCCGCGCCACGGGCGTGCAGCCGGTGGGTGTCGGGCAGCGTCGCGTCGGCGTAGACGTCCTGGCGCAGCCGTCGCCATGCCGAGCTCCGCAGCTGCGCCCGGGTCAGCAACCCGCTCTCGATCGCCCAGGTACCACGGAAGACCCGCCCGTGGAGCACGGAGG
>NZ_JAAKGN010000330.1:0-1335 GCF_011039295.1 Modestobacter sp. KNN46-3
GGGACTTGACCCCTGATCGTGGACACGCTGAATCCGGGCCCGGCCTGGAGGAAGCGAGAAGATCAGACGGTGGCGAGGAAGACGTACTCCGAGGAGTTCCGCCGGGATGCAGTGGAGCTGTACCGGTCGACGCCGGGGGCGACGGTGGTGGGGATCGCCGGGGACCTCGGGATCATGGACTCGACGTTGTCGGGCTGGCTGAAGGCCGCCGGAGTGCCGCTGCACTCCCGGATCGCCGACAGCCAGAACGGCCCGCCACCGGACGGCGAGACACCTGACCAGGAGCTCGCACGGTTACGGGCTCGGGTCGCGGAGCTCGAGGCGGCCGAGCGGAAGCTCAACACCGAGCGGGACATCCTGCGGGCGGCGGCGAAGTATTTCGCCGGGGAGACGCGCTGGTGACCCGCTTCCAGTTCGTCGCCGACCACCGACACGCCTTCGAGGTGAAGCGGCTGTGCTCGACCGTGGAGGTCTCCCGGTCATCGTTCTACGCCTGGGAGGCCGGCGCTGCGGCGCGGGCCGCCCGCGCCCGGGCCGACCAGTCACTGGCCGAGCGGATCCGGGCGGTGCACGCCACCGACCGGGCCTACGGGGCGCCGCGGATGACCGCCGAACTCAACGACGGCGTTCCGCCCGCCGAGCGGGTGAACCACAAGCGGGTCGCCCGAATCATGGCCGAGCACAAGATCGCCGGTATCCGGCTGCGCCGCCGGGTCCGCACCACGGTGCCCGAACCGGCTGATCAGCTCGTGCCTGACCTGCTCGAACGCGACTACACCGCCGACGCCCCCAACCGCGTCTACGTCGGGGACATCACCTACCTGCCCTGCGGCAACGGCCAGAACCTGTACCTCGCGACAGTGATCGACTGCTTCTCCCGCCGCCTGGTGGGCTGGTCGATCGCCGATCACATGCGCGCCGAACTGGTCGCCGATGCTCTGACCGCGGCCGCCGCCGTGCGCGGCAGCTTGGCCGGCGCGATCTTCCACGGCGACCACGGCGCGCAGTACACATCTCGGGCCTACGCCGACCTGTGCACCCGCCTGGGAGTGACCCGGTCGATGGGCGCGGTGGGCAGTAGCGCCGACAACGCCCTCGCCGAGTCGTTCAACGCCACCCTCAAGCGGGAGACCCTCGCCGGGGCATCGGGCTGGGACAGCCCCGCGACGGCCCGCCGCGCGGTGTTCGCCTGGATCATCCGCTACAACACCCGCCGCCGACACTCCACCTGCGGCCAAGTCAGTCCGATCACCTACGAAACGAACCAGACCCTGGCTACGCTGCAGACCGCCGCGTAGACACCGATCGCGTGTCCGTGATCAGGGGGTAAGGCCC
>NZ_JAAKGN010000331.1:0-1302 GCF_011039295.1 Modestobacter sp. KNN46-3
TGTCCCGCCCCGGGTCTGATGGAGGCTCTCAATCCACGTGAGGATGAGAGTCATGGCGGCACCGAGGAAGTACCCCGACGAGCTGCGGGAGCGGGCGATCCGGCTGGCGGTCGACGCGCGGCGTGACCCCGCGACCCGGACTGGGGCGTTGAAGCGGATCGGTGAGCAGCTGGGGATCAACCCCGAGACGCTGCGCAACTGGGTCACCCAGGCCGAGATCGACGAAGGCCACCGGCCCGGCACCACCACGGACGACGCCACCCGGCTGGCCGAACTCGAGCGCGAGGTGCGGGAGCTGCGCCGAGCTAACGCGATTCTGAAGAGCGCGTCGGCTTTCTTCGCGGCGGAGCTCGACCGCCCACAGCGGTGATTGTCGAGTTTATCGACGCTCACCGGGAGGAGCACGGGGTCGAGCCGATCTGTGAGCAGCTGCAGATCGCCCCGAGCACCTACTACGCCCATCGGAACCGGCCGCCCTCGGCGCGGTCGGTCACCGACGCATCCACCACTGCGGTGATCGAGCAGGTGCATGCCGAGAACTTCGGCGTCTACGGCGCCCGGAAGGTTCATGCGGCGCTGCGCCGGCAAGGCCAGGCGGTGGCCCGCTGCACCGTCGAGCGACTGATGCGCTCGGCCGGCCTGCGCGGCATCACGCGGGGTAAGGGCCCGCGAACCACCGTGCCCGGCACCGGCCCGGACACCCGCCCGGACCTGGTCGATCGCGCGTTCACCGCGACCGGCCCGGACCAGTTGTGGGTCGCCGACATCACCTACTGCCGCACGTTCTCCGGCTGGGTCTACGCCGCGTTCGTCGTCGACGTCTACTCCCGCCGAGTGGTTGGCTGGCAGCTGTCGAAGTCCCTGCGTACCGACCTGGCCCTGGACGCCCTCGAGATGGGCATCTGGACCCGCCGCCGGACCGGCCGGGACCTCGGCGGGCTGGTTCACCACTCGGACAAGGGAGTCCAGTACGTCGCGGTGCGCTACACCCAGCGGCTGGCCGAGGCCGGCGCGGTTGCCTCCGTCGGCTCCACCGGCGACTCCTACGACAACGCCCTCGCCGAGGCGTTCAACTCCCTGTTCAAGGCTGAACTGGTCCGCAACAAGGGTCCCTGGAAGGGCATCGACGACCTCGAGATCGCCGTGGCCGAGTACATCGACTGGTTCAACCACCGACGGCTACACGGCGAGATCGGCCTCGTCCCACCGGCCGAGCACGAAGACAACTTCTACCGGCACAACACCGCGGCGACTACCGTCGCCGCGTCAGTTCCGAGCCTCCACTGAATCCGGGGCGGGACA
>NZ_JAAKGN010000332.1:0-1294 GCF_011039295.1 Modestobacter sp. KNN46-3
GACGTCGAGGATGTGCAGCCGGGCCGCGCGGGCCTGGGTCAGCGCACCGGCGAGGACGTCGGAGGGGATGCCGTCGAGCTTCGTGTCCAGCTGGAGGGCCGTCACGAAGTCCTTGGTGCTCGGCGCCCGGGGCCGGATGGGCACCGAGGTGTGCCGGGCGGTCGACGCCGCGGAGGACCTCGAGCTCGTGGCGATGGTCGACGAGCGCGACTGGCTGTTCAACGTGGCGGACGCGGGCGCCCAGGTGGTCGTCGACTTCACCCGGCCCGACTCCGTGATGGACAACATCCGCTTCTGCATCGACCAGAACATCCACTGCGTCGTCGGGACGACGGGCTTCGACGAACAGCGGCTGGCCACGATCGCCGAGTGGCTCGAGCCCAAGCCGGAGCTCGGGGTGCTCATCGCACCCAACTTCGGGATCGGTGCCGTGCTCCTCATGCGCTTCGCCCAGGAGGCGGCCCGCTTCTTCCCGTCCGTGGAGGTCGTCGAGCTGCACCATCCGGGGAAGGTCGACGCCCCCTCGGGCACCGCGGCCCGCACGGCCCGGCTGGTCGCGGCCGCTCGGCGGGCGGCGGGCGTGCCGGCCGCGCCGGACGCGACCCGGGAGGCCGACTCGTTGCCCGGGGCGCGCGGAGCCGACATCGAGGGTGTGCCCGTGCACGCGGTCCGGCTCGCCGGGCTCGTCGCCCACCAGGAGGTGCTCATGGGAGCAGCGGGGGAGACGCTGACCCTGCGGCACGACTCCTACGACCGGGCGTCGTTCATGCCCGGTGTCCTCCTCGCCGTCCGGGAGATCGGCCGCCGTCCTGGCCTGACCGTCGGGATCGAGTCGCTGCTCGGGCTCTGAGGCCGGCGGGGGGCCGACTGGCCCCCCACAGGCCTCCGTCGAGTGACCTGCCTCGCAATCCTGGGAGGTACGGTCGGCGCTGACCTGCGCTTTCTCGACTGCCATGGCTCCCAGGAGGCGTTCGGACGGCGCTCAGGCCCCCTGGCGGTTTGACGAGGGCCCGGACGGCACGTAACTTCTTCTTTGCGCCGAGCGAGACCGGGTCGAAAGAGCCGGGAGCCGCGACGTCAGACCCCTGGGTGTGACAGCGAGCCGTGTACGGCGTACAGTCGGACAAGCCGCCTCGAACGAGGGCCAAGCAATTGGTCGGGTTTCGAGCGCGTCCGCTCCTTGAGAACTCAACAGCGTGCCGAAAGTCAGTGCCAAGTATCAATACCCCCATTCGGCGTCCTTCGGGGTGTCGTTGGGATTCCTTTGGTTGATTGAACGAGAGTGCCAACTCTT
>NZ_JAAKGN010000333.1:0-1289 GCF_011039295.1 Modestobacter sp. KNN46-3
CCTAGTGCCGGGTCAGGCAACCTTCGCCCTCTTGATGGTCTCGGCTCGGCGGACGACTTTGCGGAGCTTGGGATCGGTGACGTGCCGGTTCCGCCAGGCGATGTAGCGGCGGATCATGCTGGCCTGCTCGCGGTGGGACTCGTGGTCGGTGCCGTCGAGGGCGAAGTAGCGCAGCGCGGTGAACTGGGCCTCGATCCGGTTGAGCCACGAGCCGTAGAACGGTACGTAGGCCAGCTCGACGTTGTTCGCCGCGGCCCACTCACCGACCCGGGGGTCGGTCTTGGTGGACAGGTGCGGGCTGAAGTTGTCCAGCACGATCGCGATCCGGACCTCGGCCGGGTGCAGCGAGCGCAGGTAGCGGCAGAACGCGAGGAACTCGGTACGGCCCTTCCGGATCTTGACGTGGCCGTAGAGCTTGTCGGTGGCCAGGTCATAGCCGGCCAGCAGATGCCGCACCCCGTGCGGCCGCTTGTAGGTCGCCCGCCGACGACGTCGCCGCGGAGCGGCCTGCGTGCCCTTGCCGGCCGCAGTGGGCGCCCACTGCCTGCCCGGATGCGGCTGCAGGTTCAGCGGCCCGAACTCATCCATGCAGATGACCACGGACGGGTCGCAGGGGCCGGGTTGGCGATGGCCGTCGGCGATCGCGTAGAGCTCCAGCACCCGGTTCTTCTTGGCCTCGTAGTCAGGATCGGTGCTGGTCTTCCAAGTCTTGACGGCCTGGAAAGGAGACGCCCTCCTCGCGCAGCAGCGTCCGCAGGCCCTCGTGGGAGATGTCGTCGACCACCCCCTCGGCGACCAGGAAGTCGGCCAGCTTCGACAGGCTCCAGGTGGAGAACGGCAGCCCGTGATCGGTCGGCCGGCTCAACGCGGCCTTCTTGATCTCTGCCCGTTGCTCGAGGCTGAACTTCGGTGGTCGCCCACCGGCGTAGCGCGGTTTCAGCGAGTCGAAGCCGTCGGCGTTGAAGTTGTGCAGCACGTCGCGGACCCGATCCGGGCTGGAGAACGTCACCTCCGCGATCTGCGGCACTGCCATGCCCTGGGCCGACAGCAGCACCATCTGGGCCCTTCGCCAGGTCACCACCGACCCGCTGCTGCGGCGCACGGTGCGCAGCAGCTTGTTGCCCTCGTCGTTACTGATGGGACGAACCTGCACGCGAACGACCATCTCGCATCTCCTGCGGGGAAGACAGGATCAGACGAGCGCAACGGTCCACCCGCTCAGGACCCCAGCGAGGAACGTCGGCCGGTGTGTCGCGAACCGAGGCCAAGGTTGGCAGCCGCGGCACTAG
>NZ_JAAKGN010000334.1:0-1269 GCF_011039295.1 Modestobacter sp. KNN46-3
TGCGGCCGGCCAAGCGTGCGGGCCGGTGCACGAGGGCACAAGGAGACCCTTGATGCTGGTACTGGCACCACCACCCGACGTCGTCCCCAGGAGGTTCCGCGTGACCGGTTCCCCACGCACCGAGCTGGCGGCCTTCCTGCGCTCCCGGCGTCGGCAGGTGGAGCCCGCCTCCGTGGGGCTGCCCGGGCACGGCGCCCGGCGCGCACCCGGGCTGCGTCGGGAGGAGGTCGCGCTGCTGTCCGGCGTCAGCCACACCTGGTACACGTGGCTGGAGCAGGGCCGGGACATCTCGCCGTCCCGGCAGGTGGTGGACGCCGTCGCCCGCACGCTGCAGCTCTCGCCGGCCGAGCACGAGTACGTGCTGCGGCTCACCGGGCACGCCGCGACCGCCCCGGCCGAGCCCGGTCCGGCGGAGCTGCCGGCACACGCCGTGCGGCTGCTGGACGCCCTGGGCCCCTCCCCCGCCTTCGTCCTCACCCACAGCTGGTCGATCCTCGGCTGGAACACCGCCTACGAGCGGCTCTACCCCGGGGTGGCCACGGCGCCGGAGGGCGAGCGGAACCTGCTGTGGGTGGTGTTCACCGACCCCGCCGTGCGCAGCCTGCTCGGCGACTGGGCCACCGACAGCCGGCGCTTCCTCACCCAGTTCCGGGCCGAGGTCGGCCGTCGGGTGCACGACCCGGCCGTCGTCGACCTGGTCACCCGGCTGCAGGGGGCCAGCGAGCACTTCCGGGCCGGCTGGGCCAGCCACGACGTCGACTCGTTCAGCTCCAGCGAGCGCCGCTTCGAGCACCCGCGGGTGGGCATCCTGCTGCTGGAGCACCACCAGCTCACCCTGGCGGACTCCCCCGACCTGCACCTGGTCGTCTACACGGCCGCCGCGGGCACCGATAGCGCCGCCCGGCTGGCCCGGCTGAGCAGCGACTGACCGACCCCCACCGGCCACCCCGCCGGATCTGGGACCATCGGGGTGTGGCTGTCGCTCGCATGCGGATGAGCCGGATCGCGCTCGTCCCCGTCCTCTTCCTGACGATCTGCGTGCTCCCGGTGACCGTCGGCTCGCCCTGGGCGTGGCTGCTGATGGCGGTGCCGCTGGCGCTGGCCGCCTGGGTGTTCCGGGTCGGCGTCGACCTCGGGGACGACGGGGTCACCGTGCGGTCGCTGGTCGCCCGCCGCACGATCGCCTGGCCCGACGTGGCCGGCATCCGGGTCGGTGAGCGCGCCGACCTGTGGCTGGTCACGACCGCCGGCACCCAACTGCAGCTGCCG
>NZ_JAAKGN010000335.1:0-1268 GCF_011039295.1 Modestobacter sp. KNN46-3
GGCCACGTCGGCCACCGGTGAGGCAGGGGACAACGCCGCGGGCATCGCGGCCGTGGGCCGGGTGGCCCGCGAGCTGATGCCCGAGACCGGGGTGATCGCCGACCCGACCCAGCTGCGCACCTACGAGCGCGCCGGCTGGCTCATGCTGCCCGCCGGAGGCGTTCGGCGGCCCGGACCCGCGCCGAGGCGGCCCGCGGGTTGACGGCGAGCTCGGCGTCACCGGGGGCCTCACCGCCCCGGGTCACCAGCTTCAGCACCGGAGCGTGCTCGGGCATCGGGATCGGCATGCCGGGCGGCGTGCGGTCGGTGGCCTCTGCGGCGAGCGTCTGCTTCACGATGCGGTCCTCGAGGGAGTGGAAGCTGATCACGACCAGTCGGCCACCGATCGCGAGCGCGTCGATGGCGGCGGGCAGGGCCCGGGAGAGCACCCCGAGTTCGTCGTTGACCTCGATCCGGAGGGCCTGGAACGTCCGCTTGGCCGGGTGTCCACCGGTGCGGCGGGTGGCTGCGGGGATCGAGGAGCGCACCAGCTCGGCCAGCCGGGCGGTGCCGGTGAACGGCTCGTGGGCGCGCTCCCGCTCGATGGCGGCGGCGATCCGGCCGGCGAAGCGCTCCTCGCCGTAGACCTTGAGCACTCGGGTCAGCTCGCCCCGGGAGTAGGTGTTGACCACGTCGGCCGCGGTGCGGGGCCCGGTGGGGTCCATCCGCATGTCCAGCGGCGCGTCGGTGGAGTAGCTGAACCCGCGGGTCGGGCGGTCCAGCTGCAGGGAGGAGACGCCGAGGTCGAACAGGACGCCCTGCACCTCGTCGACCCCGAGTTCGGCCAGCACGTCGGGCAGCTCGTCGAAGACGGCGGGCACCAGGGTGGCGCGCTCGGCGTGGCCGGCGGCGGTGATCCGGGCAGCGGCCTCGGCGCGGGCGTCGGGGTCCCGGTCCAGGCCGATCAGCCGGAGCCCCGGGTGGGCCCCCAGCAGGGCCAGGGAGTGGCCGGCCAGCCCGAGCGTGCAGTCGACCAGGACGGCGCCCGGTGCGCTCAGCGCGGGGGCGAGCAGCTCGGTGACCCGGTCGAGGAGGACGGGGACGTGCAGCGCGGGCCCGGCGGCCTCGGGGCTGCTCATCGACGAGTTCCTCTCGGGGCGCAGGGGCGGTGCTGCCGCTGAGCAGCCGCTCCACGACGAAGCGCGGCCGCGGGCCCAGGTCGACCGGCAGGTGCTCGGTGAGCAACCACAGGCCGCCCGGGCGCCGGTCGGTGTTGGCCACCTCCAGCA
>NZ_JAAKGN010000336.1:0-1266 GCF_011039295.1 Modestobacter sp. KNN46-3
GGAGGCCAGCTCGGTCCCGTAGAACTCGATCCGGCAGCCCTGGCAGCGACGGGCCTTCAGCTCGGCGGCGCCGGTGCTGCCGGTCTGCGTGGCGACCCGGTCGTAGACCTTGAGCAGGTCGGCCGGGATGGTGCCCGCGATCTCGTCCCGCTTGGCCCGGTGCTGGCCGGTGGCCTCGGCGATGTCGGCGAGAGCGGCGTCCCGCCGCTGCTCGGCCTGCTCCTGGTCGGCCTGTGCCCCGGCCAGGCCGCCCTGCGCCGTGGCGAGGGCGGTGTCGGCGGCCTCGCGGCGCTCCATCAGCTCGAGCACCTGGTCCTCCAGGTCGGCCTGCCGGCGCTTCAGCGACTCCAGCTCGTGCCGCAGGCCGGCGATCTCCTTGGGGGTGGCACCGCCGGAGTCCATCCGCGACTGGTCGCGGGCAGCCCGCTGCCGGACGGTGTCGACGTCGCCCTCCAGCCGCTTCTGCTCACGGTCGAGATCCCGCACCTCGGTCTCGGCCCGGACGACGTCGTCGGCGAGGGCCCGGTGCGCCTCCTGGGCGGCCTCGACGGCGGCGAGCTCGGGAAGGGTGCGCTTGCGGTGGGCGAGTTGCGCGAGGGCGACGTCCTCCGCAGCGAGGGCCAGCAGCTTCTGCTGGTCGAAGTGGTCAGCCTGCACGGGGCCAACCTACCCGCGCCGCCGGGGCCGCCGGACCACCCGGCCCGGCCCCCTCCGCAGTGACTCGCCCCGCTGCGCTCAGCGGCGGGGGCGGCCGTCGACCCGGAACGTCCACGGGTCGGTGCGCCGGCCGGAGACGGTGACCTGCACCTGCCCGCCCAGGTCCCGGTGCAGCAGGTCGGCGGCGACCGGCAGCCACGGCCACTCGGACGCGTAGTGCGCCACGTCGCAGAGGGCCGGACCGGGGACCTCGGCCGCGTCGACCGCCGGGTGGTGCTGGACGTCGCTGGTCAGGAGGACGTCGGCGCCGGCCGCCGCAGCCGCGGCCAGCAGTGAGCCGCCGCTGCCGCCGCAGACGGCGACGGTGCGCACCAGCCGCTCGGGGTCACCGGCGACCCGGACGCCCCCGGGCGTGGTGGGCAGCGCCATCGCCACCTGCTCGGCGAACTGTCCGAGGCTGATCCCCTCCCGGAGCACCCCGACCCGGCCGACCTGCTCAAGGTCTACGACCGGGTCGCCACGCAGACCGGCAGCACCGGCGCCGCCGAGCTGAAGGCCCGTCGCTGCCAGGGCTGCCGGATCGAGTTCTACGGGACCGAGCTGGCCTCC
>NZ_JAAKGN010000337.1:0-1258 GCF_011039295.1 Modestobacter sp. KNN46-3
GCGGAGAAGGGGCTCGAGGTGATCGAGGCGCAGATCAAGCCGACCGACCAGGACATGAGCGCCCAGATCACCCAGTTCCGAGCAGCGGGCGTGGACGCGATCGCACTGACCGTCGCCCCCGGCCAGCTCGCGTCGGTCGCCACGGTCGCTCAGGCCCAGGGCCTGGACGTGCCGATCCTGGGCAGCAACCCGGTCTTCGCGCCCGGCCTGCTGGATGGTCCCGCGGCGGCGAAGATCAAGGAGGACCTCTACATCGCCTCGCCGGTGTCGTCCTTCGACGCACACCCCGAGCTGCTCGAGGAGTACCAGGCCGCCTACCCCGACGCCGTGCCCAGCCTCGGCGTGGTCGTCGGCTTCGGCATGGCCGAGATGATGAAGCAGGTGCTCGACGCGGCCTGCGAGGACGGGGACCTCACCCGTGAGGGCGTGGTCACCGCCTTCAACGAGCTGGAGGAGGTCGACACCGGTGGCCTCGTCGTCCCGATCCGGGGATTCGAGGTGGGTCAGTCGCCGAGCCTGCAGAGCTTCATCCTCCAGCCCGCTGACGTGCCCGGCGGCGCCACGGTCCTCCAGGAGGCCTTCGAGGGCGAATTCGCCACAGCCATCGCCGGCTGACCGCGTACGAGCAGCGCGCGGCGCCCCTCCCCCGCGGGGGAGGGGCGCTCGGGGATCTCCTCAGTCGTTGCCGGGGCGGGCGACGGAGTCGTCGCGCTGGGCGGCGTCGTCGGTGAGCAGGACCGTGTCCTTCTCGCCGCCGTCCCCGCGGTCGTGGCCGGGGGTGCCGTCGACCAGGTCGCCCTCGGGGTCCGAGGTCGCCGGGGAGTCGTGGTAGCCGCTGCTGGTGGGTTCGGTCATGGGGTGGGCCTCTCGATCAGGGGGTCAGGTCGGGTCGGCGCGCTGCGCCAGGGAGGGCTCGGTCGGGGTGCGCTCCGGCTGGAGGTCGTCGCTCTGCGCGTCCCGCTCCAGCGCGGCGTCCCGGGCGAGCGGGACGCCCTCCCGCGTGCCGGTCGCGTCCGTGTCCTCCGCGCCGGTGCCGAGGTCGCTGTTGTCGCCCGTCCCCGAGGCAGTGGGCAGGTCCTGCTGGATGCGGTCGCTGCCGCCGGCCTCGCTCATCGCGGTCCTCCTCGCGTGGACACCGTCGGCCACATCTACTTCGAGGGCGAGTACGTCGCCAACGGGCTGGCCGGGACCCAGGCCGTCGCCGCGGAGACGGGGCTCGAGGTGATCGAGGCGCAAATCAAGCCGACCGACCAGGACA
>NZ_JAAKGN010000034.1:0-35438 GCF_011039295.1 Modestobacter sp. KNN46-3
GGCGTCGGCCGACGTGAGGCCGGTCAGGTCGACCGCGGACGCGACGAGGGCCGGGTTGTGCGTGTTCGCGGCGGCCCGGGCGATGATCGCGTCGACGGCGGCCTTCTCTGCGGCCGAGGCCGAGATGGACTCGATGACCGCCGACCAGCTCCGCGACCCGGACATGATGAAGCTCTACCTCGAGTCGAAGGCAGCCATCGCCGCGCAGGCCTGACCGAGCGCCGAACCGCCCCACCCCGGGTCATGGAGTGGGGCGGTTCGGCGCGTCCTGAGCCATCTGACGGGGTGGCCCACGCCACTCCCAGCCCGGTCCGCGGGGGTTCCTTGACGACCCGCGAACACACCGGACCGTGCTCATCACGCCAGCCGGGCGGCTCTACGGCACTCCAGCGGATCTCCGCCGCACACGCTGGGCGGCGCTCACAGCCATCACGAAAGGACTGCCCACCATGGCGCAGTACAAGGCCGCGGGCATCGACCAGAAGGTCGTCGCCGCCACCATCCACAACACCCTCGCTGACCTGGAGGACTTCGCCGCCTCCTACGTCCAGGAGTTCCAGGCCCCCATCAACGGGCAGAAGACCTCCACCGTCGTCATCCGCAAGCGTCCCACCGTGACGCTCGCCGCGATGCCGGCGAACCGCGACGGTCTGCTCCCGCGGACCAGCGCGGCCTCCACCTCGGTGGAGATCACCCTGACCGACGACGACTACTTCAAGGTCGCCGTCGACACCCAGGAGGTCGAGGCCGGCAAGATGTCGGTCGAGCTGGGTGAGGCTGGCGCTCGCGCCATCGTCGCGGCCGGCAACGCTCAGCTGCTGGCGGCCCTCGAGGCCGGCGGCACCGAGGTCGAGTTCGTCGGTGACGCCACCGACGGCGAGGCCGTGTGGGCGAACCTGATCGGCATGGTCACCACGTTCCAGGAGGCCGGCATCGACTCGACCGGCCTGATCCTGGAGGTCAAGCCGGCGGTGTGGGCGACCCTGATCAAGGGCATCGCCACCCTGCGTTCGGCGCAGGACCCCCGCGAGGTCGCCAAGACCCTGCTGGGTCTCGCCCGCGTCCGCGTGGCGAACCTGCCGTCGGCGAAGGCGACGCTGTCGCACCCCGACGCTGCGGCGCAGGCCCGGGTGCTCTCGGGCATCCGGAGCGGCATGGAGGACTTCGACGAGATCGTCGAGGGCCGCGTGAAGCTCGGCACCGAGGTGCTGGAGCCGGCCGCGGTGCTCGTCCTGGTGGACGAGGTCGCCTGACCTGACGCACGTCGCAGCCCCTCACTCGTTCGCGGGTGAGGGGCTGCGGCGCGTCTGGGGTCAGGCAGCCGCGGGGACGAGGACTGTTGCGGCGGCATCCCAGAGTTCAGCCGCGGTGCCGGCCCATCCGTCCACGGTGAACGCGTCCAGAACGGTGCGCAACCGTAGGTCGGTGACGAAGCCGGCCGCGTGTCGGACGCCGTAGGCGCAGATGTCGGCGTCGCTGTAGCCGGAGAGCTCGTCGTCGCGTTCGTCGTCGTAGAAGTCGGCGTTGCGGGCGCGGTGCCTCCGCTCCCAGACGTCGCTGGAGTAGCTGTCGGCCAGCCACAGGAAGCGGGAGCGGTCGCCCGGCGGGCAATCAGGGTGCCGGGCCAGGTAGTCGGGCAGCGCGACGGTGCTCACGCGGCCACCTCGGCGGGAGTGAGGATGGCCGAGGCGGGCACCAGTGCCTCGGCGGAGTCCCACAGGTCGGCCGGGTCGGCCCACGTCCCCGCCAGAGCGAGGGTCGCGAGGGTGGTCCGGAGGTAGGTGGGCAGCTGGTCGACCATCTCGAGCAGGGCGATGGCGACGATGGCCTGCTGGCCGGCGTGCGAGGCGCACTCGGCGACGCGGGCGGTCCGGCGGAGGTACGCGCGGCGGAGGATGCGCAGCTCGCGCGGCGTGGCGGTCGTGGGGAAGAGCAGGGTGCTCATCGGGGGCTCCTTCGGGGTACGGGCGCCGGGGGTTTCGGCGTCTCTCTGACTTGTCCGGACCCCTACCGGCGCGTGCACGGATCCCAACCCCTGACGCCGAACGCGTTCTGCGGACGGTCCGGGGCATGACCCGTGAGGACGCCCGCGCCTTCGTGACGCTGCACGCCGGCACCGCCGTCAGCCCCGCGCTGACCGATGCCGAAGTCGAGGCGTGCCTGGACCAGAGCCGCCTGCGTGACGCTGGGGGCCGTTTCGTCGGCGACGTCGGCTACGTCGAGACCATCTGGGCCACCCGCGCGGTCGTCCTCGCCTACGACGTGAAGCTGGCGAAGGTCGCCGCGAAGGTCGACCTGTCCGCCGACGGCGCGACCATCAACGCCTCCCAGGTGACCGCGAACCTCGAGCGGCTCCGTCGGTCGTGGCGGTCCCGCTGCATCCCCGGAGCGAGCGCCTGATGGCGACCACCGAGCAGCAGGACATCCTCGACCAGCTCGCCGACGCCGCAGCGGACCTCGTCGTCCTCATGCCGGCCCGGGCGACCATCGAACGCGACACCGCGGCAGCCGGCACGTACGGCGGCACCCGCACCGCTGCGGCCGTCGTGGCCGCGGACGTGCCGTGCCGGTGGAAGCGGCTGAGCGGCTCCCAGGCGACCGCGGAGACGCAGTACAGCGTCGCGCTGCCCGCCGGCACCGACCTGCGAACCGGGGACACCGTCCGGGTCGACCACCTGACCCTCGTCGTCGCCGCGGTCCTCGGCGGGACGTACGCCGTGCAGACGAAGGCGCTGTGCGCCGCGGAGGTGGCCTGAGATGCCCGGCCCCGACATCAGCGTCCGCATCATGCACGACGGCACCGGCCACGCGATCCGGATGACCGACGAGGCCATCGCGCTGCTCGTCGCCGAGTCCACCGCCGCGGTCGAGGGGTTCGCCAAGATCGAGCTCGACGAGCTCGTCTACTCCCAGCCTCCCGCGCCGTCCGGGTACGTCCGCACCGGCCAGCTCATCAACTCCGTCGGGCACCGGCTCACCGGCCCCACCGAGGGTGAGGTGTTCGCCTCCGCCGAGTACGCCGTCTACGTCCACGAGGGCTCGGTGCACAACGACCCGGCGAAGCCGTTCCTCTACAACGCGCTCCGCCGTGAGCAGCGCCGCACCCCGGCCCGGGCCCGCCGCATCGCGCGGCAGTTGGGACTGACCCAGTGAACGCCATCGCTGCTGCGACCCAGCACGTCGTCGCCCGCCTCACCAGCGCCCCTGCGGTGCTGGCCGCGGTGCCGGCCGAGCGCATCGTGCAGGGCGCCGTCCCGGACCCCGACCGCGCCGAGTACCCGCTGATCCTCATCCAGACCTACGGCGACCCGGTCGACACCAGGTACGTCGCCCGCGCTCGTGCGCTGACCGAGGTCACCGTCAGCGTCCGCGTCGTGATGCCGGCCGACGACCTCGGGCCACTGGTCCCGATCGCGTCCGCGGTCGACGCCGCCCTGGACGGCACGTTCGGCGTCACCGACACCGGCACGGTGAGCAGCTGCGTCCGGGTGTCGGAGACCGAGCTGATCGAGCGCGCCAGCGGGCAGGTGCTGCGCTACCTCGGCGGCCGGTACGAGCTGCTCGTCAGCTGACTTCCGTTCCATCCGTTTCGTTCCGTCTCATTCGTTCCGTTCCGTTCCGTCGCCGGTCCGGCTCGAGCGGGTTCCCTGACGGCGTGCACGCACTCCGGACGGTCACGACGCGGAAGGCCTTCCACCACCCGTCAGGAGTACGCACATGGCATCCGCCAAGACCGCCGTCGAGCAGGTCGCCCAGGTCGGTATCGAGGCGACGGCCGGCGTGGCCGCTGCTGCGACCTGGCGCCCCCGCACCGAGACCATCACCATCCAGCCGCAGGTCGAGACCGCCGAGGTCCGCCCGTCCGGCTCCTACTACGTCGCCAGCACCTACCTCAACGCCGAGTCCTCGTCCGGCTCCGCGTCCGGTGCGGTCAACCTGACCTCGCAGCTGCGGTTCCTCGCCCTCGCGCTCGGCGCGCCGGCCACCGCGGAGACCGTCCTGGACTCCGGCGTGTTCGCGCACACCTTCGTGATGCAGAGCGACCGCCCGACGTGGACCGTCGAGTACGGCGACGCACAGCACGCCTCCCGGGCGTCGTTCGTGTACGCGACCAGCTACGAGCTGGAGTTCGGCCGGAACTCGGGCACCTCGACGTTCAGCATGAGCCTCGGCGGCGGCCAGTTCTCCGACGGCGTCGCCCTCACCACGGCCGGCGTCACCGAGCTCGCCGACGAGATCGTGCCGGCGCTGCGCGTGAGCGTGTTCGCCGACACCTCGCTCGCGACCCTCGGCACGACGAAGCTGGACAACGCCCTCGCGGTCAAGTTCAGCCTGACCGACCTGCGGGCCGGCAAGCAGTACCTCGACGCCGACAAGCCGTCCATCAGCAAGGTCGTGAACACCGCTCCGACTGCAGCGGTCGAGCTGACCGTGGAGGCCGACGCGCCGGGCCGCGACTGGGTCCGGAAGCTCCGCGAGGGTGAGGTCACCTACCTGCGGCTGCACGCTGCCGGCGACGGCGGCCACGAGCTGACCATCGACGCCCCGGTCATGGTCTCCGCGGTGCAGGAGCGGGGCGATGAGGAGAACGTGTACGTCGCGAAGTACACCCTCCGCGTGGTCAAGACCGCCGACTTCGAGCTGACCGCGACCCTGGTCAACGGACTGTCCGCCTGACCTGCGCGTTCACCACATCTGGCCCGGCTCCGTGCATTCGCGGAGCCGGGCCGGACCGTCCCCAGGTGTCACCCCTCCCTGACACCTGATTGGACCCCCTGTGAAGCGTTCCGCGATCCGCCGCAACCCCGCCGCTGCGTTCACCCGTGAGCTCGTCGTGAAGTTCTCCGACGACCCGGACGACGCCCTGACCGTGACCGTCGCCCCGACCGGCATCACTCCGGAGCTGCGTGACGAGGTGAACGCCGTCCCGGCGCTGTTCGCCGAGATGAGCGAGCTCGCCAAGCACGCCGTCGACACCGAGGACGGGCAGCTGACGCCCGAGGAGATCGAGCAGGCCACCGCGCTGGAGGACCGCATCCGCCAGGCGCTCGGCGGGGCTGTCGCCGCGCTGGTCGTGAAGTGGGACCTCCTCGACGACGACGAGCAGGTCATCCCGCCGACCCCGGAAGCGCTGGCGGACTTCCACGTGTTCGAGCTCATCACCATCGTCGACGCGCTGATGCGCGAGGTGAACGGCGCCCCTTTCGGCAAGACCTCCCGGTCCTCCGGCGGATCCGGGCGTTCGAGGAGCTCACGCCAGGGTGCACGCCGCCGGAGCTGAAGGCCCGCATCCCCGAGTGGGCGGTCCTCATCCCGGCCGCGAAGGCGCTCGGCATGAGCTACCCGGCCATCCTCGGCGACCGGCATCCGGAGGCGAACTCCGGCTGGTACGCCGCGGTCGGTCAGGCGTGGTGCATCCACGAGACCGAGATGCAGAAGGCCGCGCGGAAGAGCTGATCTGCCCGGCTCCCTGACGATCCCAGCTCTCCCCGGACGGTCCGACCTCAGCAGGTCGGACCGTTCGGCGTTGGGAGCGCGCAGTGCTGTTGTCGAGGCTCCACGTCCTCATCACCGGAGACAACCGGGACGCCCAGCGGGCGCTGCGGGACACCCGCGCCGGGATGACGGCGACCGCCACGCACGCGAAGGTCAGCGCGGTCGAGTGGGGCAAGGCCCTGTCGGTCCTGACGAAGGTCAGCACGGCGATGGTCGGCGTCGGCCTGGCGACCGGCGCACTGACCGGCGTCGGCGCCGCAGCGACCGGCGTCATCGGTGGGCTGACCGCCGGCACGCTCGCCCTCGTCTCCGCCGCGACCATCGCCGGCGCTGGGCTGGCCGCGTTCGGCATCCTCGCCGCGGGCGCTCTCGACGGTGTCGGCGAGGCGATGGGCGCCTACGAGGCCGCGACGAAGCAGGCCCGGCAGGCCCTCGCCGTCGGCGACATCGAGGCCTACAACGCCGCGCTCCTCGCCCAGCAGCAGGCCCTCGCGACGCTGAACCCCGCGCAGGCGGACTTCGCGCAGAACGTCCTGAGCCTCAAGGACGCGTGGCGAGCGGCCGGCGACGAGATCGGCCCGTCGCTGTTCGAGACCCTCAACGGCGCGGTCGACACCGCCCGCGCGCTGCTGCCGTCCCTCGTCCCGATCGCCGAATCGGTGTCCGAGGCCCTCGGCGGCATGTTCGACCGGGCGCAGGACGCGATCGGCGGGCAGCGGTTCCAGGACTTCATCACCCTCGTCGCCGACACCGCCGGCCCGATCCTCACCCAGTTCGGCACCATCTTCGGCAACGTCGGCGGGGCGTTCGCGAACGGGTTCGAGGCGGCGCTGCCGCTCATCGACGCGGTCCTCACCGGCCTGGCCGGCCTCACCGAAGGCATGGAGTCCGCGCTCGCCGGGCCCGGCTTCGCCCGGTTCGTGCAGTGGGGCGTCGACATCCTCCCGCTGGTCGGGGACACCGTGGGGGACCTCGCCGACGCGGTCCTGTCGCTGCTGAGCGTCCTCGCGCCACTCGCACCAGTCGCGCTGGGAGCCATCGGTGCGCTCGCCGGTGCGCTCGAGGACGCGTTCCGCAGCGACGACATGGCCGCGTTCGTCGCGCAGGTCGCCCGGCTGTTCCCAGTCATCACCGACACCCTCGGCGACCTCGCGACCGCCCTCGTCGGTGTCCTCGGGTCCGATGCGTTCGCCGGGTTCGTCGACGGGCTGGTGCGGCTGCTGCCGCAGCTGGTCGAACCGCTGGCGCTGCTCGCGACCGGAGCGGTCGAGATCGGGTCGGCGTTCCTGTCCGCCCTGCTGCCGGTGCTGCCGGTCCTCACCGAGAGCCTGCGGGAGCTCGTCCCGTCGCTGGTGTCGGTCGCCGATGCGCTGTTCGGCGCCGGGTCGGTGCTGCTGACGACGCTGCTGCCACCGCTGACCGACGTGCTCGTCGCGCTCGCCGGCCCGCTCGCGGACCTCCTCGGAACCCTCGGGGACGTCTTCACCCGGATCAGCCCGTACATCGGGGCGCTCGCGGACGCGTTCGTGCAGTTCATCGACGCGGCCCTGCCCGGCATCACCGGCCTCGCGGACGCGTGGGCGGACAGCATCACTCCCGAGGTCGTCGAGCGGATCACTGCCGCGGTCGTGGAGATGACCCCGAGCATCGTGAGCCTCGCTGAGTCGTTCTCCGAGCTGATGCTGGCGCTGGCGCCGTTCATGCCGGAGCTCGTCGACCTCGGCGTGCAGCTGCTGGAGACGCTGGTCCCGGCGCTGGAGAACGTCGCAGACACCGTCGCCTTCCTCACCGACGTGTTCGGGCCGCTGCTGGACGCCGTCCTGGCGGTCAGCGGGATGAACCTCCAGCTGGCGACGGGGGCGCTGGAGGCGTTCGGTGGGCTCCTCGAGTGGCTCGGCGACAAGGCCGCGGAACTCGCCGAGCAGCTCGGCCTTGTCTCCAGTGCGACCGGGAAGGTCGGCGGGGGAGGGATAAGCCTCGGCCCGCTGAAGTACGCGAACCCGGTCGCGTTCGGGCTCAGCTGGCTCAAGGACAACGTGCCGGAGTTCGACGACGGCGGTGTGATGCCAGTTCACTCCATGGCCCTGGTCGCCGGCGGCGAGACGATCGTGCCCACGCACAAGCCCGGGGTGTCCCTTGACGACTACACGGGCGCCGGGACGGTCCACGTCGAGGGCGGCGTGCACGTGACCGTCGGCTCCGGTGACCCCGAGGCCGTCAAGGCCGCAGTCATGGAAGCCCTCGCTGAGGCCGCACGGAGCGGCCGGTCGACGCTGCGGCAGACCCGCGGCTGAGTGAGGGAGCCGTCGTGAGCTGGTACGTGGAGCGGGTCGGGGCCGAGGCGTCCCGGGTGACGCTGCTGCCGGTCGCCGGCGACATCGTTGTGAGCACCGAGCAGCCGAGCTCGGTCCTGACCGCACTCGACGGGTCCCGCGTCGTGTGGTCGGCGCCGCCCAGCCCGGCGAACGTGACGCTGCCTGAGCTGTGGTTCGACTCGGTGACCGACGCGACCCGGTTCGAGACCCTGGCGCTGAGCGGCGCCCAGCTGACGCTGGTTGCCGACACAGGCGAGAGCTGGACGGTCCGCGCCATCAACGGAGTCCGCCGGCGCATCCTCGACACCCCAGACCGCGGCACCGCCCCAAAGTTCGGCGTCACGACCACGTTCGTCGGGGTGTGACGGCATGTACACCGAGCTGAGCTCCGCCGCGGCCGACGTGCTTCTGTCCGGCGGCATCGCGGTCGGCCGCGCCGAGGTGTGGTCCCTGGCCGGCGTCCGGAAGGCCCGGCTGAGCGTCGCGGCGGGCTCCTGCACGTGGGACCGGACCGCGGCCATCCCACGCAGCTGCGACGTGACCCTCGCCGGGTTCGAAGGCATCCTGCCCGACCTGGGCTCGCTGCCCCCGGCGAAGACGTACGCCGACACGAACGGCACCTACGCCGACGACGTGGTGAACGGCCCCTACGGCGGTGACCTGGTGAACCGCCAGCTGCGCGGCCTGCTCATCCCGGCCGTCACCGAGCTGCGGCTGTTCCTCGACGTGTGGCTGCCTGACGGCAGCGTCGAGAGCATCCCGATGGGCCACTACCGGATCGCGACGGTGAATCCGGAGCACACGCCGAAGGGTGTCCGGGTCCACCTGACCGGGTTCGACGTGGCCCGGTCGGTCCGGCTGGCCGGGTACACGACGCCGTACGCCATCACGGCCGGGACGAACACCCGTGCGGCGCTGCTCGGGCTGCTCAGCTCCAAGGTCCCCGGTGTGACCGCAACTGCCCCGAGCACCGAGTTCACTGCGCCGCGCTTGTGCTTCCTCCCGAGCGAGGGCGCCGACCCGTGGGCCGACTGCCGGACCCTGGCATGGTCGGCGGGCTGGGACCTGCTGACGACCCGCACCGGCGGCATCGTCGCCGTCGTGCCCGGCGACCCGGGCAGCGGTGAGCCGGTGTGGTCGCTGACCGAGGCGACGCTGACCCGCGCGGCGAGCACCGTCGACGACGAGGAGTGCATCAACACCGTCGTCTGCTTCGGGCAGACGGCGGAGGACGTGCCGGTCCGTGGCGTCGCGCAGCAGACGGCCGGTCAGTGGGGCACCGAGAGCGTGGGGACGCGGACCAAGTTCTTCACGGTGCCGACCGTGCGGACGGAGCAGCAGGCGCAGAACACCGCGCAGGGTCTCCTGCGGCAGCTGATGGGCCTCACGGACACGATCGAGCTGGACGTGCCGATGGCGCCGCACCTGGATCCAGGTGACTTGGTCGCGGTGGACGAGTCGGTGCTGCAGCTCGAAGACACCGTGTACTGCCTGGAGCGGTCGGTGTTCGACTTCGCGCGGCAGCCGACGCGCCTGACGCTCTCCCGGAGGCTGGCGTGAACCCGTTCGCGGACCTGATGCGCGATGTCGTCGCGCCGGAGGCCGACGAGGCCCGGACGCGGCTGGCGCTGGTCTCTGGGGTCGTGACCGCGGTGAACACGGGTGGGGCCAACCCCACCGTCGACGTGGACCTGGCCGGCGGCATCGTGCCGGAGCTGCGCTTCCCGCAGGGGGCCGCTCCCGTGATCGGTGATGTCGCGTGGGTGTTGATGCAGGGCGGCGCGGCGATGTTCGTGCAGGTCGTCCTCGCCTGACTCAGGAGCAGAACCGCACCCGGTACTGCTGCCCGTAGCGGCCCGGTTCGACAGCAGCGACGACGCCAGAGTGCTGCTGACCGCCTTCGTCGACGAGGACGACCGCGGCGCCGGCGGGCAGTGGGCCGTCCTCGAGGTCGACGTCGCCGAGGTACGCAACGCCGAGCGCCCGCTCCACCGGGCCGAGCTCGGTGGTCACTTCGATCGGCACAGCTGAACGGTAGCTCCGTGCCCGGCCACGGGCGCTCCGAACGGTCCGAGGGGTCTTGCCCTCTCCCGTCAGGAGCTGCTCGTGGCTACCGCCGTCGACTTCTACACCCGCGTCATCACCCGTCTCCGCTCGTGGGGCTACGCCGTCGAGGAGGTGCCCGGCTGGCAGTCGCGGACCACTCAGGGGGGCGCGTTCGACCCGACGCTGCTGTTCGTCGAGCACCACGACGCGTCCGCGCCGACGACCGACGACGGCGCGCACGGCTACGTCGTGGCGAAGAAGCTGAGCCAGTTCACCATCAGCCGGTCCGGTCGGATCCGGCTGTGCGCTGCCGGCGTCACCTGGCACGCCGGCGTGGGCGGTCCGCTGCACGGTGTGCCGCGCAACAGCGCGAACACCCGCAGCACGGCCGTCGAGGTCGCCAACAGCGGCTCCGAGCCGTACTCCGATGCCTGCACGTCGTCGATCGTGGCGCTCGAGGCGGCGTGGGCGATCGAAGCTGGCCGGACCGCGGAGATCCATCTGGTCGTCGGTCACAAGGAGTGGGCGACGCCGCGGGGCCGGAAGGTCGACCCGGCGATCGACATGGACTGGCGCCGGGCCGCGGTTGCGGCGTTCATCGCCGAGAAGTCCGGTCAGCCAGCCCCCGCTCCGGCGCCTGCACCTGCACTCGTGCCCGTCTCCGCTCCGGCGCCGGCCAGCGACCTGCTGGCGGTCCCGGCGTGGACACTGCCGGCCGGGCACTACCTGGGCGACATCAGCGGCCCGGACGAGAGCCACGGGGGCTGGGGCACCGCGGACGACGCGATGGTGCTGTTCGCGCAGCGCGCCTTCATCGCGCTCGGCTGCGTGCCCGGCCAGTCGAACCCGGGCAGCAGCTGGGCTGACGCGAAGTGGGAGGGCGCGACGACCGACGCCTGTCGCCGGTGGTTCGACACCCGTCGGCCGAACGGTGCCGCGCAGCCGCACAAGACCCGCACTTACCGCGACGACTGGAACATCCTGGTCGCGCAGGTGGCCGCGGCGACCGCACCGGCCCCCGCACCGGCTCCCCAGCCGGCCGCTCCGGCTCCGTCGGGGATGCTCCGGCGCGGCAGCACGGGTGTCGCCGTGCGCCGGCTCCAGGCCGCGCTGAAGGCCAGCTTCCCGGCGTACCGGCACACCTGCGGCGCGATGGTCGTCGACGGCGACTTCGGCCCCACGACGGAGAAGTGGGTGCGGGAGTTCCAGCGCCGCTCCGGCCTGACCGTCGACGGCATCGCCGGCCCCGCCACCCTGGGGCGCCTCGGCCTGTGACTGACACCGGCCCGCCCGGTCCGCACCGTGCCCCTCATGGCGGCCCGGTCAGGGCTGGGCGGGCCGTCACGGTTGGGGAACCGAGGAGACCCCCGCGGCCACTACCCGGAAGGTGGGGTCGCGGGGGTCACTCGCGTTCCCGACCTGGGCTGCTTGACGAACCGGCCCCCACCCGGACCTGTCGAAGGGTCAGGACGCGTCCGCTCCCGACACGCTCGGGAGGACCCACGATGACCCAGCCAGCCGGCCACGAGACCGCGATCGCGCTCGCCCGCGTCGAAGAGCGCATGGCCGCTCAGACCGAGCGGTTCAGCGAGAAGTTCGACGAGCTCGGCAAGCGCCTGGATGAGGCGCACGGCCGGACCGAGGCGCGCATCGACTCCGCCGAGCAGCGCATCGACGAGCTCGAGGACCGGGTCGATGAGCTCGTCGGGGACAAGAACCGGCTGAAGGGGTGGATGGCCGGGCTGGCTGCGGCAGGCACCGCTGCCGGTGCCGGAGTCAGCCAGCTCCTCAGCTGACCTTCTGATCGGCTGACCAGCGGAAACAGTGGGCTGGGATACCTGCATCCCGGTAGGGCGCTACGGACGGTCCAGGTACATGAGCACCCCCTGCACTGTCTGCGCAGCCCCCGCAGCCCTCCTCGCTGACCTCGACGTTCGCATCCTCGGCCCGGAAGTCTTCGGCCGGTACAAGGTGCAGCGGGCCCTCGCTGACGCCGGCATCACCGTGTCGATGGAAGCCGCGAGGAAGCACCTCGCGCACGTTCAGGACGGCACGCCCGGCGTGCCCGCCTACCCGGCCGGGCAGCTGCGGCTCACCACCCTCGACGACGCAGTCGCCCTGCCTCCGGTGCCGACCGTCACCGCACCTCAGCCGGCCGCGCCCCGCGGGTACGAGCCTGGCGTCCGGTTCGAGCCCGGCGCGAAGGCCGCCGTCGTCACCCTGCCTCCCGCGCCGACCGCTCCCGGCGAGGGTGACTGCGCCGCGTACCTGCGGGGCCTCGGCATCGACCCGGACCTGTACGTACTCGAGCCGATCGAGGTCCGCACGAACTCCCACGGGTGGACGCGCACCGATGAGGACGGTGCCGCGGTCACCCAGCAGACGTTCTTCGCCCGGTTCCGTGTGACCCGCCGGGAGCCGGCCGCAGAGTCGTGGAACGTCGACGAGCTCCTCGCCGCCATCCCGGAGTTGGTTGCGGACCGTCCGGATTCGTCGGAGGCACCGGGGGAGTCGCTGCTGGTCGGTCTCGCAGACTGGCAGACCGGCAAGCGCGACCAGGGCGGCACCGAGGCCCTCGTCCGGCGGCTCGCCGCGCTCGGCCCGGCCATCGTCGACCGGGTCGGAGACCTGCAGCTGCTCGGCCGGAACGTGGAGACCATCTACCTCGTCGGCCTCGGTGACCTCGTGGAAGGCTGCAAGGGGTTCTACCCGATGCAGACGTTCAGCGTGGAGCTCGACCGTCGACAGCAGATCCGGGTCGCTCGCCGGATGCTGACCGAGGTCGTGAAGACCGTCGCCACCCTCGGCATCCCCGTCGTCGTGTCCGGTGTGGCCGGCAATCATGGAGAGCAGCGCAACGGCGACGGCAAGGCGTTCACCACGCCGGGCGACAACGACGACCTGCTCGTCCTCGAGCAGTGCGCCGAGGTGTTCGCCCTCGCGTCCGGCTACGACCACGTCAGCTTCGTCATCCCCGACCAGGAGCTCGCGCACACGATGGACCTGTCGGGGCAGCACTGCGTGTTCACCCACGGGCACGTTTCCCGCGGCGGGTGGGCGGGGCTGTGGACGTGGTTCAAGAACCAGCGCGCGCACGGCAAGACGAGCGCCACGACCGCCGTGGTCGGCCACTACCACCACCTGCACGTCGAGAACGACGGGCTCCTGACCCTGTTCCAGTGCCCGGCGCTCGAGGGTGGCAGCGACTACTTCTCGACGGCGATGGGGTCGACGACGGTCCCTGGCACCGCCTGCGCCTTGGTGAGCGGCACCTTCGGCGTCCGGGACCTCGCCGTTCTCTGACGCATCCCTGACGGGCGGCGCCCTCTCCGGACGGTCTGACGCAGACCACTTCCCGGGGAGGGCGACTGCATGGCTGGCTACGGCACGCCGAAGGACACCACGGACGCGACCGCGCGTGCCGGGCACTTGGCGCCTGCGGTGAACGCGCTCGGGTACGCCGTCGACGACCTCGATGCGCGGCTGACGGAGACGACCGCGACTGCGGACAGCGCGAAGAGCGTCGCGGACTCCGCGAAGAGCAAGAACGACAGCCAGGACGGCCGGCTGGACTCGCTGAGCACGCGGGTCGACGGGGTTGCTGATGACGTGCGGGAGCTGAAGCAGGTCGCGCTGAACCCGGTCCCTCGCGGTGGCCGTACGGGTCAGGCGCTTCGCAAGCGCAGCTCCGCGGACTTCGATTTGGTGTGGTCGGACATCCCGGGCAGCACGACGCCGGGCGGCAACGCTCCGCTCCCGGCCGGGGGTGTCGCCGGTGAGGTCCTCACGAAGGACAGCGACGCGAACGGTCACGCGTCCTGGCAGAAGGCAAAGGGCGGAGGCGGAGGCGGGGGCGTCGTCGGCACCGTCGTGGACTACAACGGCCTGCTGAACACCGCCACCGTCCGGTACGCCGACGGCGACGGCGTCACCGTCGTGGCCAGCTTCGCCCGGAACGCCTCCAGCTTCAGCCTGAGCACCGGCGACACCGTCGGCCTGGTCCTGCCGCTGACCGAGACCGGCCCGGTCATCATCGCCGGCGTCATCAGCCGGGTGAGCGGCTACACCCCGGTCGCGCAGGGCCCGTTCAGCGTGCACCAGGGGTACCCGGTCCGGCAGGGCCAGACCGATCCGATGCGCTCGGTCAGCGGCCGCGACCACGGGAACGTCCTCGGCCTCGGCCCGGACCTGCTCGTCGGCGGCGGGTACCGCTTCTACAACCCGACGACCGGCCTGTACGGCACCCTGCCGACGCCGCCAGCAGACGCCGGCACCATCGTCGGCTCCCCGTTCTTCGCGTTCGGGAAGCTGTGGGCGGTCGGCTCCACGGGCGGCACGCAGCTGGCCTGGTTCAACCCGGCCACGTGGGCGTGGGAGGTCGTGGCCACCCCGACCGGTGGGGCGTTCTCCACCACCAACGTCGGCGGCTACATGCGCGACGGGAAGCTGTGGCTGGTCCGCCGCGACTGGTCCGGCAGCACCAGCTCCGGCACGTACACCTTCCACGTGCACGCCTTCGACGGGACGACGTGGACGACCGTCGCGACGCCCGCGGTGGTGATCAACGGCAACTACTCGAACCCGCAGGTCCGCGTCGGTGGCGGGGCCCTGTGGTTCGGCAGCGGCAGCCGGAGCTCGAGCACCGTCAGCAGCTGGTCGGGCGCCCTGGCCTCCTGCACCCTCGCGACCGGCGCGTGGGTCGTGCACAGCACCAGCAACTCCAGCCCGTGGTATGAGGCCGTCGCCTACGGCTGCGTCGCCGACGACGGCACGCTGTGGTCCGTCGGCAGCGTCGACAGCACCGGGAAGTGGGCGCCCATGCTGAGCAACGCCGAGGGCTACTCGGTGTGGCTGACCCGGTTCGGTGCCGCCGGTGGGCGCGCGGCGTCGCAGTGGATCAGCGCCATCGCCGACAACGGCGGGCCCGACGGCAGCATGAACGTGAAGGGCGGCATCGAGGTGCGCCCGAACGGCCCGGCCGGCGTGCTCATCTGCGGCGTGGTCAACCTGACCACCCACCTCGGGCAGACCGGCTACGGCAAGGCGTGCGCGATCTGGGCGACCGACGGGTCGACGACCAGCCGGGTGTGGCAGTGCATGGACGCCAACTGGGGGCTGGTCTTCGGAGAGGCCGGCACCGCCGCGGCCCCGATCATCACGATGAGCAGCCTGGTGCCGGCCCCGGAGGCCGCCGGGCGCTACCTGTGGATGACCTCGCAGCCAGCCAACTACGCCATCTACGACGGAACCGTGTGAGGACCGCACCATGACCACCCCCCTCCCGGCCGCGGGCACCACGGCCACCCTGTACGTCTCCGGCGACGGGTACCGCACGTTTCGGCTCCTCGGCGACGAGAAGCCGCTACTGCGGTGCACCTGCCCGAACGGGCCGGTCGACGCGACCTGCGGGCAGATCACCGTGCACGACCTCGCCGACCGGCTCGCGGTCGCGAAGGCCGCCACGATGCTCGTCGACGTGCTGCAGCGCGACCCGTGCACGAAGCACCGCGCGGAGGCCCCGGTTCCGGCGCCGACCGGGGCGGACCTGGACGCGGCGCTGGCCGCGCTGACCGCCGAGGACGTCGCGTGGCTGGCGCGGGAGGCGATCGCCGGGCGCCCGACGCACGTCGCGGTCAACGGGCTGCCGACGTTCATCAGCCCGACCGGCTGGGTTCAGGCGCCGCTTCCTGAAGCGGAGGGCTGAGTCGTGGCGTTCACCGCGCCGCTGATCGTGCGGCACCAGGACGACCGGCACTGGGTACTCGACGCCCGGCTGCCCTACGACGGGCGGACGCAGGAGTTCATCATCCCGGCCGGGTTCACGACGGACTTCGCGAGCGTCCCGCGGCCCCTGTTCAGCGTCATCCCGCACACGACCGGCGTGCTGGCCGCGGTCCTGCACGACTGGTTCTGCGTGGGGCTGCGGGAGGGCTGGTGCCCCGTGAGCGCAGTCGACGCCGACCGGATCTTCCGGCGCGTGCTCCGCGAGTGCGGTGTGGGGTTCGTGACCCGGAACGTCATGTTCGTCGGCGTCCGCTGGGGCGCGCTGCTGAACCCGCACCGTCGGGCTGGCTGGTGGCGGGACGCACCCGTCGTCCTCGGCGTCAGCGGTGGCGTGCTCGCCGCGGCCTGGTACGCGTTCTCCTTGGTCAGCGGCCTGCTCTGAAGGCATCACGCGGCCCCCGTCGCAGCTCACGCCGGGCTGGACGGGGGCCGCGGGTGCACTGACCTCACCCACGGTGATCAAACGCGTCCTGGGGCATCTGAGGGGGTTCCGGCCTCACGCTCAGTGATCGGCTCCTGGTGGCATCCGGCCCGACCGTTCGGACGGTCCACCTCATGCCCCCTGTGAACCGCTCCCCACGGTCCCCCCGAGCCTCGTACGGCAAGCCTCGCGGCGCCACCAGGCCGACCGACCCGAACACGCTGCCGAAGGTGAAGCTGATGGCCGCGGCCCTCGACGACCCCGACGGCCGCTGGGCCCGCCGCGAGTCCATGCCGGCCGCGCCCCGCGCCGACGTGCCGGCCGGCACCGAGCGCCGCCTGCGGTTCACCCCGCCGCCCGGTGTGCGCGTGGAGACCGAGAACGAGGTCGGGAACTGGCACCACTACAAGCGGGGCCCGTGGCGGCAGGCGTGGCGGTACGCCGCCCGGGACGCAGCCCTCGCCGCTGTCGCCGACCTCGCGCCCATCCGAGGCTGCCGCGTCGAGGTGACCGTCGCGCTCCCGTGGCGCGGCCGGAGCAGCACGGTCGACCCGGCGAACCTCCGGGCCTCATCGAAGCCGATTCTCGACGGCATCAGCGACGCGCAGGTCGTGTGGCCCGACGACAACTGGACGTGGGTGACCGAGCGCGAGCCGCTGCCGTGGCAGGGCGACGATGTCGTCGTGCGGCTGGTCGTGGTCGACCCGGCCGCGCCCGGGGAGTGGGACCCGGCCGAGGAGTCCCGCGGCAGCTGACGCGCCCGTCCCGTCGTCCCGTCCCGCGGGCTGCACGGGACGGGACTTGGCGCGTCTCCTGTCGCGCGCACCGTTCCCGTCGGGTGTCCCGTCGCGCCGTGCCCACCAGGCGCGTGACGGGACACCCCGCCACGATCCCCCTCCGGAACGCCGCCCGAACCTCACCGGTCCCGCCGGCACGCGCGCAGCCGCTGCGGACAACGTCGCACCGGCCGCTACCCCGCGTCATCGCTGGGATTCCGCTGTCCCACGCCGGTGGCAACCGACGTACCCCGATCGCGTGCAACTCAGTAGGGACGCGAAGATCGTCCTGCGATCTGTCGGTGCGGTGTGCACAGACTGAATGCGTGACCACGCGCCCCGAGCACGCTCCGACCATGAAGCGCATCCGCACAGGCCACAGCGGCGTCCAACTCGTCACCTGCAACCAGGCGTGCGCAGCGAGCTGGCAGCTGGCACACATCGCCGACGTGGCCGCAGGCATGAGCATCCCCGTCGTCGACGAGATCACCGCGCGCCCGAAGGCCGCCTGCGTCGCGTGCGCCTGGTGCGGCACCACCCTCGCGACGCCAGCGAACGACAAGGCGTGCTTCCGCCACGGAACCGACTGCCCGGCCACCGACGTGCTCGCGTCCGACTACTGCCGGCAGGCGCTCCGCCGGGTCAGCCGGGAGACCGGCGCCGAGCTGAGCGACTACGGGTGGCACCTGCTGCGCGCGGCGCTGGAGCTGCACGGGTCCGACGTGCCGAAGGTCGTCGCGGCAATGGTCCGGATGCAGCCCGAGTGGGACACCCTCGACGCGACGGCCTGACCGACGACAGTGGACGCCATGAGCGCCGACGGACACGAGCAGACGATGGCTGAGCTGAACGAGCAGCTACGTCAGCAGGAGCTTGAGCAGCTGACGACGCTGATGCGCGCAGCGGGGTTGTCCCCGGAAGCGTTCTGGCCACCGACCGCCGCTCCGGGCGACGCTGCCGGCGACGCCTGACCCGTCCAGATCCGCGGCAACGACGAGCGGCCCCGCACCTGTCGATCAGGTGCGGGGCCGTGGGGCGTCTTGCCGGTGCCTCTCCGTCGGAGGCGTCTTGCCGGTCGTGCGTGATCTTCCGGCCCTGGCGGATCAGGGGCGGTCGGGGCTCAGCCGAGGGTGAGCGGGATGCCGAGGCCGAGGGCCACAGTCATCTCTTCGCGGTCGCCAGCGATGTCGCGGCACGTGCCGCACACCTCGCGGCGGGCCGCGTGCGTACCGACGACCTCGAGCAGCACCTCCGTGAGGGCGGGTGCGAACTCGGGGTACACGGTGCGGGCCAGGTCCTCGGTCGTCGTCCGGAACTTCTCCCGGGCGATCTCCTCGGCCTTGCCCTCGGCGGGGTGGTGCGCGAGCTCACCGAGCTGACGGGCTTCCCGGACGGCCCGGACGAACAGGCGGTAGACCGCGCTGGTGTCCTGGGCGACGTGGGTGGTGCCGTCGGTGCCGGTGATGTTCAGGAACCGGAAGCCGTAGCTGTCGGTGCCGAGGAACACGTGGGTGCTGAGGTACATGGGGTTCGCCTCCGGAGGCTGTGGGGAGTTTCTGTCGGTGGTCCGGTGGCGGGGAGCGACCCCGTCACCGTCGAGCGGTGTGCGGGGTGCAGCTCCCTCGGTGCTGCGTTAGGGGTTCGTGCGGGGTGCCGGCCGGTGGCTGGCTCTTCTCGGGGTTCCACACGTCGCGGTGAGTGGTGTGGGCCGATTGGGGCTCCGGAGGGACTCGAACCCTCGCTGGTCCCGGCTCCCGCTGCCCACCCTTGTCGGGGCGGCTGGTGGCCGAGGTGCTCTGCCTGTTGAGCTACGGAGCCTGCCTGACGGGTCCCCTTGCCTGCCGGTGCTACTGCCGTCGCCCCGCCATGCTTCGGGGGAGGCGCTTTCGCGGTCCGGGTTCGAGGGGCCCCTTCGCCCGGGTGGAGTTCCGGGGTAGTCAGGGCTTGGTGGTGCTGGCTTGTACTGGTCACTGTGTCGGCCGGAGGGGGTCCGGCAAGGGGCTCGACCAAGATTTCTGGCGGCCCCTTGCCGGCCCTCCTGTCAGCCCTGCTGGAGGTGGATCCGGCGGGATGAGGCGGCCGGGTCGTACTCGACCCGGATCTCGCCGGCCTCCCGCAGCGTGCGGAGCGCGTACCCGACCTGCGTGCTCTTCCGCTTCGCGTTCGGGGTCCGGCCGGTCGCCGTCGCGATGCTGGCGTTCGTCGCGTCGGTGTACCCGCGGCCCTCAGCGAGGACGTTCAGGGCGCGGCGGACGGCGTCGACCGGGCCCGGGTCAGTGGCGCGGCCCATCACGCGGCCTCAGCGTTCGCGTCGTAGTCGGCCATCGGGTCGAACGGGTCGGCAGCCGGTGCCGGCGCGGCCGGCTTGCGTGCGTCCTGACCGGCGACCGCAGCCGCCTTCAGGAGCTCGTCCAGCTTGCCGCGGGCGATGGTGGCCTCCTGGTCGCTGCTGAACCCGGCGCCGGTCCACAGCTCACCGGCGATGGTCTTCAGCCGCGCGGTCAGGTCGGCCGGCAGCCCGGCCGCCAGGCCGAGCGCCGACGCCATCGCGGCCTTGCCCTCCGCGACCGTGACCTCGTCCGCGGACAGCGACGGCATGACCCGCGCCCCGGTGTTGCCGGCGCCGCAACCCATCGCGTCGAAGATGAGCGCGTCCAGGTTGAACGCCGACCCCAGTGGCCGAGTACGGCCCTCGGGGACCTGCATCTCCGGACGCAGCGACCGCGCCTTGACCAGGACCGGAGTGCGCGGCGCGGTGAACCGGACCCACACGTTCACGTCGTAGCCGAGGGACTTCTCCGCCTCGACCTTCCAGATCTTGTTCGGGGTGGGCTTCCCGCCGACGACCTCCGCGACCTCCTTGCCGCGGGAGGTGACGACGACGATGCCGGGGAACGTCATGAGCAGGTCGACGACGGCCCGCCACTGGCTCTTGGCCTTGTTCCACAGGTCCATCGTGATGTCGGCGTCGGAGTCGCCGCCGCGGCCCTTCCGCTTCGCGCGCTCGTTCGCGGTGTTCTGCGCCGCGGTGGTGAGCATCGACCACAGCGCGGTCAGGCTGTCGATGCCGATGACGTTCGGAGCGGCCGGGTCGTGCGGCAGAGCGGCGATCTCGCGCAGCTGGCCGAGGATGTCGCCGTACGTGCCGTTGTGCTCCACGACCTCGAAGTTGCCGAGCGTCATGTACTCGTCGGCGGAGCCCTCGGCGAGGTCGAAGTGGAAGAACCGGCCGATCCGCTTGGAGGAGCTCAGGGCGAGCTCGGCGTACGTCTTGCCGGAGCCCTCCACGCCCTCGAGCAGGATGAACGGGTAGGGGACGAGACCGGTCGGCTTGCGGGTCCGGAGAGCCATGATGATGGGGCCTTTCGCGTGCAGGGGGGCAGGGGTGTCGTTTGGGTCGGGGAGTGCGCGCCCGGGCCTCGAACCCGGCGTGGCTGCCAGCCGCGCGAGGTGAGGGTCAGAACGGGGCGGTCCACGCCTCGGGGGTCGTCGCGTGCAGCACGTCGTCGCGGCACGCCCAGCACAGGCCGGCGAACCGGGCCGACACGGTCTCCAGGGCCGGCTCACCGCACGAGCAGCGGGCCGGTCCGTCCCACACGGTGATCCGCTGCAGCTGGTTCAGGGCGGCCTCGGCGCGGGCAGCGTCCGGGCCGGTCAGCTGCCGCAGCGCCGACCGGAGCGCGGACTCGGCGGTGTGCAGGTCGAACGCGGCCGCGGCACCGGACGCTGCGGCTGCCTCGGCGTCCAGCTGCTCGCGGGTCTTCATCGTGACGACCGCGGTACGTCCGACGGTCGAAGTGACCGAGGAGGCTGCGGCGTTCTCGGCGGGACGGTCGACCGGGGCGGTCCACGGCTGGCCGTAGCCGGTGAAGTCAGGGCTGGTGGAGGTGGTCATGGCGGGCTCCTACGGGTGGGGTCCGAGGTGCCGGGGTAGCGCCTCTGGACCTCACCGTCCGCGCCGGAGGGGGTCCGGCAAGTAGGTCAGCCAGAATCTCCAGATTTTCTTTTCGAGCCCCTGACCAGCGCGTTCACCCTGGACCCGTGCACGTTCCACGCACCCCGGCACCGTGGCCGGTACACGCGCGAAGGGGTTCCGCGTGCAGGGGAAGACCCCCGCCCACACAGGCTCCGTGGGCGGGGGTCGCTGCTGTCCTCAGCCGGTCAGCTCCGCGCCGTCACAGCTGACCCTCCCCGTCAGCGAACAGCCCAGCCAGCGGGTCGGAGGCCGGCCGGGACAGCGACGCGCGGAGCTCACCGTCCAGCACGAACAGCGCTCCCTCCAGCTGGCGGCGCAGGTCAGCCATCACCGACAGCTTCGCCTCCACGTCCACGGCGCCGGCGAGGCGCTCCAGGCCGAACGCGGCGACCATGTGGAACAGCGGGTACTCGCTGACGGGAAGGTCGCGCAGCGGGTCCAGAGCGGTGTCCAGGTCAGCCACGACGCACCTGGTCGAACTCGCCGGCGGCGATGCGGTCGGACATCTCGTCGGCCCGGTCGCAGAGGGCCTCGTGCCCGTCGACTGGTCCGTACGGCTCCCGGTAGTCCAGCGCCTCCGCGCCCGCCTGGGCGTACGGCAGCAGCTCCGCGACCTGGGCCCGCAGCCGCTCGACCTCCGCGGTCAGCGCGGCCAGGTCCGCCGGCGCGTGCTCGAACAGGTCGACGTCCGCGGCGGTCGGCAGCGTCTCGTCCTCGTCGCGCGGGAAGCCGTCAGCGTCGTCGCCGGCCACCCACAGGGTGACGTGCGAGGCGACGTCCTGGTCCCACTGGTGGTACTCGCCGCTCCAAGGGCCGGGGGTGGCTGCTGCCAGCCGCGCCTTGATCGGGGTCAGGTCCACGGTACTCATCAGGGGCTCCATCTGCGGCCGGGGAAGGGGAACCGGCGTCGCCCCCCTCACCGTCCGGACCCCTACCGGCGCGTGCACGGGTCTCACCCAGCAGGCACGATCCGCCCATGACCGACGACCGCCTCCTCGCCCAACTCGGCGCCACCAGCACAGCCCTCGGTGCCGCCAACGCCCGCATCCGCGAACTGGAGTCCCGGCCGCAGTTCGTTCAGCTGACCGACGACGAACGCCTCACCGAGCTCGCCGCTGCCCAAGACGACGCTGCAGACGCCCGCGAACGCATCCGGCAACTCGAAGACGCGCTCCGCACCGCCGACGCTGCCCTCGCCGACGCGCAAGCCGGCGTCGACCGCCTGCAAGCCGAACGCGACGAAGCGCGCCGATGGGCCCGTGACCTCTGGCGTGGCGTACCGGACCCGGCGGACCAGCCTCGGATCTACCCCGACGCCGAGATCGCCCCCGCGTGGCTCACCGCCCCCTGAACAGGGCCGAAAGCCCCAGGGAGTAGTCCCCAGGGCCCTCAGCACGACTCAGCAGCTCAGAACGGGTCGTCGTTCGACCAGGACCCCGCCTTGCCGTTCGTACCGAACCCGCCCGGCGCCGCCGACGCGGCCGCAGTCTTCGCCGCCTTCACCCGCGCATCCGCCTCCTGGGAGTACGGCCGCGCCAGCGTGTACAGCGTCGCGCCCCGCGCAGCACCCGTCTCGACCGTCACGTACTCGTCCTTGACCAGCTGCTGCACCGCCCGCTTGATGGCGTCCTCGTTGCCCTTCACGTTCGTGACGACCTTGTTCGTCGACTGCCCCGGCCCAGCCTCCGCCAGGAACGCCGACACGCGCTCCATCAGCACCGTCGGCAGCGCCTTGCCGTTCTCATCCACCGCCTGCGACGACGGCCGCAGCTCGAACACCGTCCGCCCCGCACCCGGCGTCGCGTGGAACTCCGCCACGACCGACCCCTCCGCGAACGTGCCGTTGTTGTCCTTCGCACACACCACCTTCGACCAGCCCGCCACGCCCCGCGCGAACGGCACCACCGACCGCGTCATCATCGCGTGCCCCGTGATGACCTCCCGCTTCGCCGCCGCACCCTTCGCGTACAGCGACTCCTTCGGCCCACCCGGCCCGTCCTGCGGCTTCGTCACGTGGTCGATGAGGAACGGCGTCAGCCCGAACCGGACGAGCGGGTCGACGCACGCGTCATACCAGCGGCGCACGTCGTTGTTGTCGTTCTCGTTCGACGTCGGGCTGAACTTGATGAGGTCCCGCGACACGGAGTCGATGACGACCAGGTCGATGCCGTACTTCTTCGCGAACCCCAGGATGACCGGCATCAGCTCCGCGGTGCTCTTCGTCGGGTTCCAGTAGAAGACCCGCGCCATCTGCTCATCGGTCAGGTCACCGAACTCGACCATCGTCTCGCAGAAGTTCGCGACGTCCTTCTCCCGGTCGATGAACAGCGCGCACCGGCCACCGACGGCCTCCTGGTGCACGGCCATCTTCGCGATGGTCGACTTGCCCTTGCCGGACTCGCCGCTGATGCCGTTGCTCTTGCCCCGGTACAGCAGCGCACCCTCAGCGGCGGCGAACTCCAACGCCGTCGGTGCCGCCTTCGCCTTCCGAGCCATCCGCATCGCGTCGAACAGCGTCACCGGGCGGGTCACCATCGCCGCCTCGATGTCCTCCTGCTCGATGCTCGTCGCCTCACCGAGCAGCGACATCGGCAGGTCGTCGACGTTCGCCACCTCCAGTGCCGGCTTGTTCAGCCGCTCTTCGGCGGCCTTCTCGGCCAGCTCCCGGAGCGCGTCCTGGCGGGCCTGCTCACGAATGAGGGCCGCGGCGCGCTGCTGCTCGAGGTCCAGCGGGTCGAGGAACCGACGCTCGGTGCGCTGCTCACGGGCAGCGCGGGCCTCATCCAGGTTCGTCACGTCCGCAGAGCTGGGCACGTCGGCCCAGTCGGCGAGGTCGAACGGCGAGGTCTCGTCGGGCATGGTCATCAGGGGTCTCCCGTCTGCCGCGCGCGGGAGGGACCAGAGGAGCCGGTCCAAGTGGTAGCCAGCGGGCGACGTCGGTGACCGTGAGAGCGCGACCGTCAGATGCAAGGAGCTCCCTCGGACGGGTGTGCGGGCATGACGAAGGGCCCCCGGCTACCACCCCGGGGGCCCTTCCAGCGGGAGACCGCTGCCCTGCCTCTCCCACTGTGTCAGCGCCTCCCTGCGAGGCAATGGGCTGACCCGTTCGAGTGTGAGAGCGCACCGCGGGCGCACCGTCGACCTCCGCCAGCGGGGAGGAGGTCGGTCACTACATCTTCACCACCTCCTCCTCCTCCACTTCCGCCTACTACGTAGGGCGGGCGGAAGATGGCGGAGGTTGAGGAGACTTCCGCCTGGCGGAGGTCAGGCGGAGGTTGGCGGAGGTGGGGAAGTCAGCGAGCTCGCCACCTCGCCGGACCTCGCCGCAGCTCGCCAACTGGCGGAGGTCAGCTACCTGCATCCGGCCACCCCGGTCAGGACCGTCGACAGCATGACCACCCCTGACCCGAACCCCACCCAGCCCGACGACCTCTGGGGCGCCTGGGCGCTCGTGTACACGTTCATCGCCGGCGTCATCGGCATCACCCCCGATACCCGCGCCACCCACACCGTCCACGCCGAGCTCGCCATCCACGGCCTACCGCGCACCGAAGCCGACGCGTGGGCACTCCTCGACCGCCTGTTCGAGTGCAGCCGGCGCATCGGGTGGCCCGACCACATCAAGGCCACCCTCCTCGGCGCCGGCCTCGAGGCCATCTACGCCGACGGGCCCGGTCTCGACGATCCGCGCTGGGACGGCGCGTTCCGTTCCATCGGGGACGGCGCGTTCCGTTCCATCCTCGACGGAACGGAACGGAACGAATCGCCGGCCGGCCTCGACGAGCTGCCCGCCGACCACCCGATCGGCATCCAGTCCTCCCCGCGCGCAGAGGAGGTCGTGCCCCGCTCCTACCTCACCGCGCTCCGTGCGGCCGGCGTCGCCCCGCACCTGGTCGACGACATCGAGCGGCGAGCCGTGATCGCCGACGAGCACGACCCGGTCGACGACGACGTACGCCCCGGCCGCATCAACGAGCGACTGCTGGGCGCTGCCATCGGCCACCGGATCCGTGGCGCTGACCTCCCCGACGGCGACGCGTGACCGCGGACGGTCCACCACCTGTGGAGAAGTTGGGGAAGGGGGCACCCATGAAGGCGTGTGCGAAGGGCTGCGGGCATGAGCACGATTCGCGGAAGTGCACCGGGCACGTCGACGACGATGCCGGGCAGCTGCGGCCGTGCCGGAAGGCGCCGATCAAGGGCGCAACGGTGTGCCGGTCTCACGGTGGCGCTGCACCGCAGGTGAAGGCCGCCGCGGCGAAGACTGAGGCGCTACGGAAGGCGTCAGCGGCCGTGGAGTCGATGGGCTTGCGCCGCGACATCAGCCCGCACGAGGCGCTGACCGAGGCGATCCAGCGGACCGCCGGCGACGTGCAGTACCTCGGGGACGTCGTCGCCACCATGCGGGAGAAGGACGCGCTGCTGCACCCGGTCGTCCTGCTGTACCGAGACGCGGTCAAGGACCTCGCGGCGGTGTCGCGGGGTGCCCTGTCGGCCGGTGTCGAAGAGCGTCGGCAGCAGCTCGATGAGGCGATGGCGACGGTGCTGGTCACCGTCGTGCGGGAGGCGCTCACGCGGGCTCAGTTCACCGCGGAGCAGAAGGCGGTGTTCGGTCGGGAGCTCGGCGGGGTGCTGATCGACCACGGCCTGGCGTTGCCGCGTGGGGAGGGCGCGTGAAACTGACCGACTCGTGCCGCTGCGGCGCCGAGCTCACCGTGGAGCACGACTGGGTCCCCCACGTCCACGAGGTGCACACCCGCTGGCTGGAGCACCACACCGACTGCGAGTTCGCTCCGCCCACCCCCGACAACATCACCCTCGGCGGAGACTTCGAGCGCGCCGAGCCGTTCGGGTTCGCCGCGACGATCGTCAGCTGACCGGCTGCTCCTCGTCCTCCGGCGGCAGCGGTGGCTCGTCATCCATCCACGGAGGCGCCGGCGCCCGCTCACCACGCAGCACCGGGCCCACACACCGCGGGCACGCATCGTCCTCACCCGGGTCGAACTCCTGCGGCATCAGGACCTTCACCACGGCCCCGCACATCGCTCGCTCGTACCAGCGTGCCGACAGGAAGTGCGGCCCGTTCCCGCCCCGCCGGTCGAACCGGGTCAGTCGGACCGCGTGGACCTGGCCGATGTCCTCGGGGAGGACCTTCTCGATGACGTGGTCGACCGGGTCGCGGCGCTGGTCGTAGTGGGTCAGCGCAGAGGTGTACGTCACGATGACGAGTCTGCCCGCTGCTACCGACAGTGCGGCGCCGCTGGCTCCGTGCATTCGCCCGGGCCGGTCCGAACGGTGAGGGACATGCCCCCACGCACCCGCGCCAAGAGCGCCGACACCCCGTCCGTCCTCGTCCCCGTCATCGCCGTCGACGCGGCGAAGGTCCTCCGCGACAAGGCCGCTGAGGCCACCACCGTCGCCGAAGGCCTCGAGAGCCGCGCCGAGAAGTCCCTCGCGCTGGCCGCCCAGCAGCGCCAGATCGCCGCGGACCTCATCGCCGGCGCCGACATCATCGAGGAGGCCCGCCGTGGCTGAGCTGTCGACCGCTGACCTCGTACGCACGCTCCGCGCGCAGGCACTCGAGGCCGACGCCGAGGCCGAGGACCTCCGGGCGCGGGCCGAAAGCCTCCTCGACCGCGCCCGCGAGCTGGAGGAGCTCGAACTGCACCTCTGGAAGGCCGCGGAACGCCTCGAGGGCAAGGCCTGACCTACGTGCATGCAGGGGTGCCGCTCCGGACCGTCACAGGGGAGCGGCACCCCTCGCCGTACCACCCCGCACCCTGGGAGCCCCCGATGCTGCTGACCATCTGCCTGGCCGTCGTCTTCGTGTCCCTCGTCGGCCTGATCGTGCTGCTCGCCGGCCGCAGCATCGACGACGCCGTCACCCTCCCCGCCCCCGCACTCAGCTCCGAGGCCGTCGACCGACTCCTCGCGGCCGTCATCGAGGGCGACGACTGCCGCTGCGAGACTCCGATCGTCGTCGGCTCCGACAGCCCCGAGCCGTACTGCGACGACTGTGGCGGCGACCTGCCCCCGGTGCACACCGACACGGCGCGGATCGTGCCCGTCGACGTGCAGACCGGCCTCACGCCCGAGCAGGTGCGGGCGCTCATCCTCGACCAGCTCCGCACCCTCGACCTCCGCGGCGACGGCAAGCGGTGACGCGCTGGAACATGCCGCTGACCATGCAGGGGCTCACCCCGTACACGTTCACCGACCTGCCCGAACACGACACCCGACTGCGCGGCGTCCGGGACTACGGCTGGTTCTGCGCGTGCGAATGCGGGGAGGAAGGCCCCCCGTCGGACAGCATCGACGAGGCGCTGAACTGGATCACCACCCACTGCCTCAGCCTGGTCAGCGACCTCACCGAGGCCGAGCTGCACGTGGCCGCGCGCATCGTCCCGGGGTTCCTCGGCACCCTCGACGAGCTCGTCAACACCGCGAAGGCGATCGCCGCGTAGGGCCGCTACAGGAGGCCCGCCAGCTGCGGGAACGGATCCGCGTCGAACATGTCCGGCAACGTCGACCGGGTGAACACCCGCCCGTCACAGTCCCGCACCACCGGCCCCAGCGCATCCGACACCCGCGCCCACCCCACCCCGTCCAGCAGCCCGAACACCGGGAACCCACCCAGCCGCTGCGACTCACCGCGCAGCAGGGAAAACCGGCCCGCCTTGTCCCGCGCCGTCCCGCCATCGTTGGTCAGCTTCACCTCACACACCGCGCGCACCGTGTCCGACGCGTCGAAGAAGACGAAGTCCGGCGCCGGACGCACCGTCAACCCGAACCGGCGCTCGATCTCGGCCTGGTTGTGCGCGCCAGTCCGGATGAACGGGATGCCGCGGGCCACGCACTCGTCCTCCAACTCCTGCTCGAGGACATCGCCGCGCTTCGACCCAGTCGCGTCCAGCAGCTGGCGGAACGCGCCGCCGTAGTTCCGCTGATGCAGGAACACCTGCAGAGGCACGCCGTACTCCGCGAACGACGCGATCGTCGTCCACCCATGCTCCAGGTCGGGACGGTCCTGCTTGAGCCGGCGCCCGTCCTCCGGAGCAGGCCACAGTGTCCGGTCGACTGCCCGCGCGGTCACCTCCGCGATCATGCGCGCCTCAGCGTCCGTCGCAGGACGACCTTCACCGCCCTCCAACTGCTTGATCCGGGCATCGGTGACCGGACGGGCACCGAGCTCCTCAGCGAGCAGCTTCGTTGCCTGCGCGAACTCCGTCGGCGTGTACGCGACGATCAGCCGCCACACGATCGTCGTACGCGGATCCGTCCGGACCGCCTCCGCGAGCGTGTCCACGTCAGTCCGGGTGAACCCCGCCGTCGCCGTATGCGCCGACCGGTATCCCTCCAGGACCCGCGGCAGGTCGTACTCCGGCCGGGGGAACACGTACCCGAAGTCCGGCGTGAGTGCCGGCACGAACACCTGCCGCGCGATCTCGGCGTACACGTCCCGGTGCTGCGCCACCCCGTACTCCTCCGGGACGCGGCGCAGCAGCTGCACCCGGGCGTTCTGCGACGGGGCTTGTTCGATGGCGGCGACAGTGGAGGCGATGTGCGGCACGTGGCCGGACGCTACCGACCCTTGACCAGCCGATCGGCGAGCACCGCGGTGTAGTCGGCGTTCAGCTCACCCAGGAGCCACCGGCGCCCCATCTGCTCCGCGGCGACCGCCGTCGTGCACGTCCCGCCGAACGGGTCGACGACCAGGTCGCCGGGCTTGGTCAGCAAGTTGATGAAGAACGCCGGCAAGCCGATCGGGAACCGCGCGGGGTGCTTCGTCGGGTTCGGGAGGAACTCCGGCTCGAAGCTCAGCAGCGTCGACGGGCGCACCATGTCCGGCCCGGCCTGCACCCGCTTGCGGCCCTGCCCGCTCGGCGCGTTCGCCCGGTCGAAGTTGTGCGCGAGCTTCTTCCGGCGCTCCACGTCCTTGCGGTCCCACCGGGCCGGCGTCAGGCACTGCTCGGGGAAGAACTGCCAGTCGTCGGTCTTCGCGAACTGGAAGCAGTACTCGACGGCGTCCTTCAGGAAGTGGTTGAACCGGCCCGGGGGCGGGCTGGGCTTCCCCCACACGAAGTCCTCCGCGAACAGGAATCCCTGCTCTCGGAGGCGGAACACGAGCTCGTACTGCAGCGTGCCGCGTTCCTTCCCGTGCCGCTTGCTGCGGTAGTTGAGGACGAAGCTGCCGCGCGGTGTGAGGACCCGGTGGATCTCGCCGGTGAGCTTGAGGAAGAACCCGTGGTACCAGTCGTCCTTGTACGTCTCACCGTTGCCGTACTTCGGCTGCCGGTCATACGGCGGTGAGGTGACGACCAGGTCGACGCTGTCGTCGGGGAGTTCGCGGAGCATGTCGAGGCTGTCGCCGATGACGAGAGCACCGAGGTCGGTGGTGTACGCGGCGTTCGGTGCGGCGTCGTGGGGCAGGTTCGTCATGGTGGCCTGATGGTAGGTGTCGGCGCGGACAGTTCCGGGGATCGGCTGCTGTGTGCCGGAGCTCATGGGGAGCATGGGTGGGACGGTGCCGGTGGTCGACGCGGTGGCAGTCCGCGTGACCTGCGGGACGCGGCGGTGCCAGCCCGGACGGTCCGAGCGCATGGAGGCGCTGCCCACCCCGGCCGAGTACGTCGTCGCACTCACCACCGCGACGAAGACCGGCCGGCGCACGCCCTACACCGACACGCTGCTCGACGGCCTCCACCTGGCACTCATCGTGCACGGCCCGATCGTCGTCCTCACCCTCCCGAGCGAGACCCCGTGATCGTGTCCGTGCCTGCGGGTAGCGTCTGCCCCTGAGCGGCCGGACACGATAGCCGCCAGGCAGCGCACCTGCCACGCAGCACAGCAAGGCCCGGCCCGGACTGATCACCCGGCCGGGCCTGCTGCGTTCCACGGGGCCGCAGAGCTCAGCGGGTGTTCCACGGCAGCTCGAGCAGCCGGCTCATCGCGTCCCAGTCGTGCACTGCGCCGACCCGCGCCCCCTCGACCGCGGTCAGCGCAGCCGCAGCGTGGACCTCGCAGCCCCACTTCTCCCCGCCGTGCTGATCCCGGACCGAGACCACAGCCGGCGCGGTGCAGGCCGGCTCGTGCAGCTGCGTCAGCTGGCACACCTCGACTGTCACTGGAACACGCTCCCCATCTTCTCTGCGTACGTGTCGTCGGCGACCGTCAGCAGCCGCTCGTACACCCGGTTGATCGTCGGGACCGAGTTCCCGACCAGCTCGGCGACCTTCGCGACCGGGATGCCCGCCTCCAGGGCCGTGGTCACGTAGGAGTGCCGCAGCTCGTACTGCGTCACCGCCCGCAGCGGATGCCGCGGCGGCTCCGGATCAGCCTCGGTCGGCTCCGGGTCGGGGAACAGCTTCGCCCGCACGGTGCGGAACACTCGACCGAGATGGTCGAGGGTGAACGGCTTGCCGTTGCTGTTCACGAACAGCCGCGCCCCTGGCCGCACCTCAGCGCGGGTGAGGAACTCACGCAACGCGGTCACCGTCTCCGGCGGTAGCGGCACGTGCCGCTCCACCCCGACCGCCCGCGCCTTCAGCGTCGTCTTGTCCGCGTGCTTGCTGCCCGTGCCCGTCCACCGGGCCGCGCCCGCATCGACCGTCGGGCGCCACAGCTTCACCCACCCCCAGCCCTCCTCGGGCAGGTGGAGGCGCCTGTGCACGTTCCGAATGCCGAACGCCTCGCTCGGGCGCATCCCGGTCGTCCACAGCAGCGTCCAGAACACCGCGAACCGCCACGACACCCACGACACGTTGCGGACCTCAGCGCAGAACGCGCGGCACTGGTCGGCGCTCATCACCCGCTCCGGGTCGACGACCTCGGCATCCGGGTCCTCCTGGACCTCAGCGTTCGGGTCCACGATGACCGGCACCATCTCGCTGACCCGCTTTGCATCGCGGACCGGGTTCGTCGGTAGCAGCCCCCGGCGGACCGCCTCGGCGGCCAGCAGCGACAGCGATCCCCGGGTCGAGCCTCGGCGGTCCTTCGCGTACAGCTTGCCGTTCAGCTTCCGCGACGCGGCCAGCAGCGTCTCCTCTACCACCGGCAGCGTCAGGTCGGTGACGGGGCGCACGTGGTCGGGCAGCCACGCCGCGGCGGCGCGAACCTCCGCGTCCAACGTGCTCGGGTCGGACACCTGCCCCTCGGGCGGTGGGAGCAGCACGTCTCGCAGCGCGCGCCGGACGTGCTCGAGCTCCACGCCCCGGAGGAACGGGGCAGTGGTCAGCGCCGCGACGACACACGCCATCGTCTCCACGCGGCTCTTCCGGTTGCCGGGGCTGTCACCCCGCCACTCCGCGACGACCACGTCTCGGGCGACGGTCAGCGCGTCGGTGGCGTCGCCCGGTTCATCTTCGGGAAGCTCCGCGAGGTGCAGGTGTTCGGGCAGCCCGCTCACCCGGTGCCAGCGGCCGGCCGGGTTCAGCTGCGCGCGGGCCAGCTCGCCCCGGAACGCCTCAGCGTGCGCGTCGGGGCGGCGACCCGGGGCGGCCGGGCGGCTGCGGGACCGTTCACGGCCGGCGACCTTCCACTTGACGACGAACGTCTGCCCGCGGGCGCCCTTGCGGGGCTGCACCGACGGCCACACGTAGACGTGCTCGGAGGCGACCCACTCGGTCGCGGGGGTGGTCACGTCAGGCCGCCAGCGGCAGCGCGTCCAGCCAGGCGGCGACGTCGGCGCGGCGATACCGCAGTGAGCGGTTCGGCAGCTTGCGCGGCGCGGGGAACGGGTTCACGTCGCGCTTGCGCCAGTCGTCGAGGGTCGAGCGGCTGACGCCGACGAGCTCGCAGACCTCCTCGACGTTCATCCACTCGCCGACCGTGGTCAGCGTGACGACGTTGCTGGGACTGCTCTGGATTGCGCTTCGCTTGCTCACGGCGGGGCACGGTGCGGCTGCCGCCAGTCACGACAATCACTTGTGACCAACCGCACACGGGCAGCGGTGAACGACCGTGAACAGCCGTGAATGGCTGGGATACTGGATGGGTCGAACCCCGCAGCGACATGCGCATCTGCGGTCGGCTCGGGTACACGTTGGGTACCGTACCCGGTGGCTGCGACGGCTCCGGGGTATCGAGCCTGGTCAGTGGCCCTGTAGAGGGAGAGATGCCGACGGCCGAGTACGCCGTCGGCACGGTGGCCGCCTGCGCCTTCGCCGCCGTCCTCTACCAGGTGGTCACCGGCGGATCGGTGGTCGCGGCGCTGGGCGAGCTCGTGCAGACCGCGCTCGCCACGCTCGCCTGAGTCGACGTGTCGACACCCGACCGCACCGGCCGGTCCGGCGGCTCCCGGGAGGCCGGGATGGTGACCGCGGAGACCGCCGTGGTGCTCCCCGTGCTCCTGCTCGTGCTGGCCGGGGCGGTGGCGGCGGTCGTCGTGGTCGGTGCCCAGCTGCGCTGTGTGGACGCCGCCCGGGAGGGGGCCCGGGCGGCGGCGCGCGGCGAGCCGGCGGCCGTGGTGCACGAGCTGGCGGCGCAGGCCGCACCCGACGGGGCGACCACGGACCTGGGCGTGGGGGAGACGGTGCGGGTCACCGTCGCGGCCACGGTCGCCCCGCTGGGGCCGCTGCCCTGGCGGGTGGAGGTCACGGCGACGGCGACGGGTGTCCGCGAACCAGCAGCGGGCGGTCCGCCGTGACCGGGCCCGAGCCGGCCGACGACGGGGAGCGCGGCTCGGCCACGGTGTGGATGGTCGCGCTGGCCGGGCTGCTGGCCCTGGTCGGCGTCGCCACGGTGCTCGTCGGCGCCGCGGTCGTGGCCCGGCACCGCGCCGCCTCGGCGGCCGACCTGGCGGCCCTGGCCGCCGCCGGCCGGGCCGTGCTGGGCGACCCGGCCGCCTGCGCGGTCGCCGAGGAGATCGCGCAGGCGAACGGGGCCGTCGTGGACTCGTGCGCCGTCACCTCCGGCGCGGTCGTCGAGCTGCGGGTGCACGTCCCCGTCCGGCTGGGTCCGCTCGGCGTCGTCGACGCCCCGGCCCGGGCCAGGGCCGGCCCGGCACCGCCGGAAGCCGGGTCAGAAGACGAGGTCGTCGGGGTCGGAGCCGGTCGCACCGGCGTCGGCGGCGGGGTCGGTCACGGCCGGGGCGCTGGTGCCGAACAGGCCCGATCGCGGCGCCGGCCGGCGGGTCACCTCCGCCTCCTCGGCCGTCAGCTCGGGCGCGCCGGCCAGCTCGTCGAGCACCACGTCGAGCACCCGGACCGCGCCGGCCTTGTCCAGCGGGTCGTTGCCGTTGCCGCACTTGGGCGACTGCACGCACGACGGGCAGCCGGACTCGCACTCGCAGCTGGCCACCGTGGCCCGGGTCGCCTGCAGCCAGTCCCGCAGCACCGCGTACCCGCGCTCGGCGAAACCGGCCCCGCCCGGGTGGCCGTCGTAGACCACGATCGTGGCCGCGCCGGTGTCCGGGTGCAGGGCGGTGGAGACCCCGCCGAGGTCCCAGCGGTCGCAGGTGGCCAGCAGCGGCAGCAGCCCGATCGCGGCGTGCTCGGCGGCGTGCAGCGAGCCGGGCAGTGCCGCGTCGTCGACGTCGGCGCGGGCGATGGCCCGCTCGTCCAGCGTCAGCCACACCGCCCGGGTGCGCAGCTGGCGGGGCGGCAGGTCCAGCGGGAACTCGGCGAGCACCTCGCCGGTGCCCAGCCGCCGCCGCTGGTAGGCGACGACCTGGTTGGTGACGTCCACGACGCCGGTGTGTGCGGTGACGGTGCCCAGCCGGCGGGTGCGGTCGGTGGCGACGATCGACAGGTCGACGGTGTCCCGGGCCACCGTCGTCCACTCCGGGCTCTCCGGGTGCACCACGGCGCAGGCGTCCACCACGTCGAGCTCGTCGACCACGTAGGTCTCGCCGCGGTGCACGTAGAGCGCACCGGTGTGCACGGTCGCGTGCGAGGCGTCGCCGTCGACCGTGCCCAGCAGCCGGCCGGTCGCGCCCTCGATGATCGACACCGGCGCGGCACCGCTGCCGCGGATGTCCACGTCCGGCCGGCCCCGCCCGGCCCAGTACCAGCCGGTGGGGCGGGTGCGCAGCAGCCCCTCGGCGACCAGCTCCGCCACCTGCGCCTCGGCCACCTCGCCGCCGAAGTCCGCCAGGTCGTCATGGGTGAGCGGCAGCTCTGCGGCGGCACAGCAGAGCTGCGGGCCCAGCACGTAGGGGTTGGCCGGGTCGGTGACGGTCGCCTCGACGGGCCGGCCGAACACCGCCCGCGGGTGGTGGGCCGGGCAGTGGGTTGCGCACCGGTGTGACAGTGGGGTGGTGACGTCCCTGCGCTCCGTCCGGCCACCCGCGGACGCGCCGCCGGAGTCGGTGCCCGACCCGGCCGGTGGCGCGCTGCCGGGTACCGAGCTGCTCGAGGCCCTGCTGTCCGGCACGGATGCCGACGACGACCCCGTGACCCACGTCCACCGGCTCCCGGCCCGCCCCAGCCGGCTGGCGGAGTGGCCGGAGTGGGTCGGGACGCCGCTGCGCGACCGGCTGGCCGAGCGCGGCGTGCCGGCGCCCTTCAGCCACCAGGTCGAGGCGGCCGAGCTGGCGCGAGCCGGCAGCCACGTCGTCGTCGCCACCGGGACGGCGTCGGGCAAGTCGCTGGCCTACCAGCTGCCCGCGCTGACCGCGCTCGCCGACGACCCGCGCGCCTGCGTGCTCTACCTCGCCCCCACCAAGGCCCTGGCCCGGGACCAGCTGGCCTCCGTCGCCGAGCTGGCCGACTCCTCGGTGCGGCCGGCGGCCTACGACGGCGACACCCCGATGGAGGAGCGCGAGTGGGTGCGGCGGCACTCGCGCTGGATCGTGACCAACCCCGACATGCTGCACCGGGGCGTGCTCCCGGCCCACCAGAAGTGGTCGAGCACGCTGCGCCGGGTCGCCTACGTGGTCGTCGACGAGTGCCACGCCTACCGGGGCGTGTTCGGCTCGCACGTCGGGCACGTGCTGCGCCGGCTGCGGCGGATCTGCCGCCGGTACGGCGCCGACCCGGTGTTCGTCCTGGCGTCGGCGACCGTGGCCGACCCCGCGCTGGCCGCCGGCCGGCTGGTCGGTGCCCCGGTCACGGCGGTCACCGAGGACGGCTCGCCGCGTCCGGGGGCGACCTTCGCGCTGTGGGAGCCGCCGCTGACGGAGCGGACCGGCGAGCACGGTGCGCCGCTGCGCCGGTCGGCGGCCGCCGACGCGGCCGGGCTGCTGGCCGACCTGGTCGAGCAGAACGCCCGCACGCTGGCGTTCGTGCGTTCCCGCCGCGGCGCGGAGTCCGTCGCCGAGCAGGCGCGGGCGATCCTGCGCTCCCGCGGCCGGTCGGACCTGGTCTCCCGGGTCGACTCCTACCGCGGCGGATACCTGCCCGAGGAGCGGCGGGAGCTGGAGCGGGCGCTGTCGACCGGGGTGCTGCTGGGGGTGGCGACCACGAACGCCCTGGAGCTGGGGATCGACATCGCCGGGCTCGACGCCGTCGTGCTCGCCGGCTACCCGGGCACGCTGGCCTCGATGTGGCAGCAGGCCGGGCGCGCCCTCGATGATCGACACCGGCGCGGCACCGCTGCCGCGGATGTCCACGTCCGGCCGGCCCCGCCCGGCCCAGTACCAGCCGGTGGGGCGGGTGCGCAGCAGCCCCTCGGCGACCAGCTCCGCC